>NZ_JBSGTR010000004.1:0-162338 GCF_053607505.1 Rhodococcus sp. NPDC055112 | reverse complement strand
GCGCGCGACCGCTGGGACGCGGTCACCGCGCGGTGTCGGTTCGGCGCTGTCCCAGGTTCAGGCCGCCCCGCCCCAGAAGTCGACGAGCACCGTCGTCAGCTCCTCGGGCTTCTCCTCGTTGGGCGTGTGCGCGGCCCCCGCGATGACCTCGAATTTCACGCCGAGGCGCGAGGCGGCGTCGGCCTGTACGTCCACCGGGATGATGTCGTTCTCGCCCGCGGCGACGAGGATCGGCAGGCCGGTCGCGGCCAGTTCCTCGACGCGGTCCGGCTCGACGCTCATGGTGAGGGCGATGCCTGCGATGTTCGCGGTCCTGGTGGCCATCATGCGGTTGTAGAGGAACTCCTTGACCGGTGCAGGGAAGATCTCCTCGAAGGCTCCGAACATGGCCTTCCACAGCGCCTCGTTGCCGCCGGCCCACAGCAGGTCGGGGATCTGACTCATGTCCATGCCCAGGTCCTGGCCGCTCGGCGGCGAGTCGAGGATCACGTAGTCCAGGAATCGCTTCGGGTCGTTCAGCACGGCGGCCCTGGTGACGAGGCCGCCGAAGCTGTGGCCGAGGAGGTGAACCTTCTCGCCGGGCGCGGCCCGGTCGAGCACTTCGGCGAGGTCGAGAGCGAACTTGGCGATGGTGTACTCGCCGACCGCATCCGGGCCGTCCGGCCCGTCCGAGTCGTACTGGCCGAGCTGCGAGTACGAGATCAGGCGGTAGCCCGCGGCGGTGACGAACGGCGCCATCGGGAGGAAGTCCTCCCGAGAGCCGGTGAAGCCCGGGACCATGACTACGGTCCCCTTGGCCTCCACACCCGCCTCGGGCGTCGCCTCGAAGAAGGACAGCTCACCGCGCGAGATCGTGATGCGGGACAGGGTGACGGTCATGCGGGCTCCTTAATTACCGAGTGATTAGTAGGTTAACTCCACGCCGCGGGCGAGACGCCGACCGCCACGCTCCGACCTTGCGTGTTGACGAATGTCAACACGGCGATGGACGGCGGATACGCTCACACCGTGGACCACGAGGAGAGCAGCTATCGGTACTCGTTCATCACGCCCCTGTTGCCGGCCTCCGTGGAGAAGCGGATCCGCGACGACCTCGGTGCCACGGTGACCACTCACGGGCACCTCAACGTCGTCACCGTGATCGGCGCCGCGTACCGGCGCGCCGTCGCAGGCATGAATCTCGCCGAGGCCCTTGCCGAGCGCGGTGTCGCCGCGGAACGAACGCAGCCCGACCTCGTCAATCGCCGGATGATCGCCGAGCGCGCCGGCTGCACCAGGCAGGCAGTCGCACTCTGGGTGACAAGGCAACGGCACCAACATGATCCGTTCCCCCTGCCCGTCACCCTGACCCCGGGGGAGACCTGGGCGTGGGCCGAGGTCAATTCCTGGCTCGGCCGCAACGGATACGCCCACGAGACCGACTGCACCATCCCGGGGCTCGAGGACCACGCGCGACTCGACTCGCACCTGCTGTCCCACCGCGACGAGTACCGCGAGATCGCCGCGGCCGCCCGCCGGAATCGCCCCTAGGGGCTGAACGCGCCGAGAGGGCATTTCATCACCGTGACGCAATGGGGTGACGCAGCAGGAGACGCCTCGACCGCGTGACCCGGGGGATACTCTGAACAGAAAAGTTGGCGATCGCCGATGGCGAAGCGCTGCAGCCCTCTGCATGAGGTTGATGATGAAAGATCGATCATCGAATGATCTAGATCAAGGCGTCGAGCGGCTGCGGACCGCCGCTCGAAGCACTTCGTCGGATGCGTTCCCGCTGTCGGCGGTCCAGCGGGGTGTGTGGTTCGGTCAGCAACTCAATCCGGCGGCGCCCATCTTCATTGCGCAGTACGTGGAACTGCACGGCGACATCGACCTCGACCTGTTGCGTTCGGCTGCGGTGACCGCGGCTCGTGAGTACGAATCGCCGTTCCTGCGTCTGGTGGACACCGGCGGAGAGCCGAGCCAGGTGGTCGATCACTCGATCGACACCTCGATCGAGTTGTTCGACTTCCGGCGGGAGCAGGACCCGCTCGGTGCGGCGCACGCGTGGATCGACCACGACTACGTCACCCCGATCCACTTGACGCGGGACCGACTGGTGGAGATGACCATCCTCCAGTTCGGCGACAGTGACTTTCTCTGGTACACGCGAATCCACCACGTCGCGCTGGACGGCTACAGCGGGATGACGATGCTGAACCGAGTGGCGGCCCTCTACACCGCCGCGTTCACAGGAGTCGAACCGGAACCGAGCCGGGCCCTCGATCTGCACGCGCTCTACGAGCTGGACCAGACGTACCGCTCGTCGAGCCGGTTCGAGGTCGACCGCGAGTACTGGGCAGAGCACGTCCGGGGGATCGAGGCGGGTTCCACGCTCGCACGCCGGGACGGCCCGGCAGCGGCCCGTAGCCGGCTGGAGAGCGCACAGTTGACGGATACGGCACTCGATCGGCTGAATTCCTCGGACGCCCGGATCGGCGCCACACCTGCGGCGCTTCTGATCGCGGGGTTCGCCTGCTACCTGTCGAGGATGACGGGCAGCCGCGACGTCCTGGTGACCATGCCGGTGTCCGCGCGCACCACTGCGTCGCTGCAGCATTCCGGTGGCATGCTCGTCAACGTCGCACCGCTCCGGATCACGGTCGACCCCGACGACACGGTCGCCGAACTCGTCAGGCGGGTGCAGCTGGAACTGATGGGCGCCCTGCGCCACCAGCGGTGCAGCGTCGAGGACATCCGTCGCGACGCCGGGCTGACCGGCGCGCGGGAGGGACTGTCAGGGCCCATGGTCAACGTGATGCTCTTCCGCCAGGAGATCACCCTCGGGCCGATCGTCGGCGAGTACCGCATCGTGACCTCAGGACCCGTGAACGACCTGCTGGTCAACATCTACCAGAGCGGCTCACCCGCCCGGGCCCTCGTCGACTTCCGCGGCAACCCCAACAGATACGGCGAGGCGGAGCTGCGCACCCATCACCGGCGCTTCGTCGAACTCGTCGAGGCACTGCTCGCCGCCGAGCCGACAGCGGTGCTGGCAGACATCCATGCGGAGTCCGCCCGGATCGGGGCGCGCATGCTGCGCGAGAACGACGAACTGGAGTTCTGGACGCAGGAACTGGCCGGACAGCCGGATTCGGTCGCGTTGCCGCGCGCAGGCCCCACGCGACCCGTCGGGACCGGACGGGGCTCGGTCACGCGCGTGCTCGACCGCGACCTGCACACCGCGGCCGCGGCGCTCGCCCACGGCCTCGGCATCGAGCCGTTCACGATGCTGCACACCGCACTGGCCGCGGTCCTGAGCCGGCTCACCGACACCGACGACATCGTCGTCGCCGCTCCGGTACCGGACCGGCCCGCCACCGCCCCCACCCGCAACACCGTGGCCCTGCGCACCCCGATCGACACCTCCGCCGCGTTCACCGCCCTGGCGCGCGAGACGGGCAGACGTGAGCACCGCGCCTTCGCGCACCAGGAGATCTCGTTCGAGCGGGTCATCCAGACGCTCGGCGCGCCCCGTCCGCGGGTGACAATCGACGTCCACACCACCGAGTCCGCCGCGGTCGCCCCGGAGACAACCGAACTCACGGTCGACCTAACCGAGCATTTCACCGCGCAGGGCACACCCGCCGGTATCGACGCGCGACTGACCTACGACAACACCGCGCTCGACGAACAGACCGTGACCTCGCTGATCGATCGGTTCGAGCGGCTGCTCGCCGGGGTCGCAGCGGATCCCGATCGGCCGGTGGGGGACGTACCCATCCTGACCGCCGCGGAGACAGCGGGGCTGACCCCGGTGGCGGGTCCGGCCGACGTCGCCCCGCGGACACTCGCCCGGATCCTCGCCGACGCGGTGGCCGCGAATCCGGACCACGAGGCGATCGTCGCCGACGGGCGCAGGCTCTCCTACCGTGAGCTCGACGAACTCGCCGACCGGCTGTCGAGGCGCCTGCTCGATCACGGTATCGGTCCGGATTCCGTTGTGGCCCTGGCGATCGCGCGATCGGTCGAAGCGGTGACCGCGGTATGGGCGGCGGCTCGTATCGGGGCCGCATTCCTGCCCGTCGACCCGAACTACCCGGCGGACCGGATCGAGTACATGCTCTCCGACTCCGGCGCCGCGCTCGGTCTGACCGTCCGGGCGCACCGCGGCCGGCTACCCGAGACCACCACGTGGTTGGTCCTCGACGACCCGATCGAGACGCCCGACCCCACGGCCTCCCTCGCCGCGGCGACCCGTCCGGCCCACCTCGACGACGTCGCCTACCTGATCTACACCTCCGGGTCGACGGGCCTGCCCAAGGGAGTGGTGGTGACCCATCGCGGGCTGGCGAACCTCGCCGCGGAGGAACGCGAACGGTTCGCGATCACCGCGGACTCCCGCACCCTGTCCTTCTCCTCGCCCAGCTTCGACGCGTCCGTGCTCGAGCTGCTGATGGCGGTGGGGTCCGGCGCGACGATGGTCGTGGCCCCGCCGGATGTGTACGGCGGCGTGGAACTGGCGGACGTCCTACGCCGTGAGCGGGTCACACACGCGTTCGTCACCCCCGCGGCGCTGGCGTCCGTCGACCCCGCCGGGCTCGATCATCTCGGGTGCGTGGTCACCGGTGGTGACGTCTGCCCGCCCGCACTGGTCCGGCAGTGGGCCGGCGCGGGTCGCCGGATGTTCAACGCGTACGGCCCCACCGAAGCCACCGTGGTCGCAGGCATCAGCGCCGAGCTGCGGCCAGGTGCCCCCGTCACGGTCGGCGGACCGTCTCGCGGGTGCGGTGAAATGGTGCTGGACCGGCGACTGCAGCCGGTGCCGGTTGGTGCGGTCGGGGAGCTGTACGTGACGGGCGACGGACTGGCCCGCGGCTACCGACACCGGCCGGGGCAGACCGCGGAACGCTTCGTGGCGGACCCGTACAGCGCCCGCGGCGGACGGATGTACCGGACCGGCGACCTGGTGCGGTGGATCGCTCGCACGCGCGACGGGACGCCCGACACGGCATCGCTCGAACTCGAGTACCTCGGGCGCAGCGACTTCCAGATCAAGATCCGCGGCTTCCGGATCGAGCTCGGCGAGATCGACAGCGTGCTCCTGGCGCATCCGAGTGTCGCGTACGCGGCGACCGCGGGGCACACCCGTCCCTCCGGCGACGTCGTGCTGGTCGGCTATGTGCTGCCCGAGGCAGGCGCCGAGATCGACGAGGCCGAGCTCCTCGCTCACGCCGCCGCGTCGCTGCCGGCGCACATGGTGCCCGCGACGATCGTCGTCCTCGACCGCGTGCCGCTGACCCCGGCGGGCAAGCTGGATCGGAAGGCACTGCCGGAACCGCACCCGGGCGGGACCACGGCCGACTACCGGGCGCCACACACCGCGACGGAGGAGGCGGTCGCGGCGGCGTTCGCGGACCTGCTCGGTTGCGCGCGGATCGGCGCCGACGACAACTTCTTCGACCTCGGCGGCGACTCCCTGGTCGCCACGCGGGTGATCGGACGGGTGAATGCCGCCCTGCCCGTACAGCTGAGCGTGCGCGAGCTGTTCGCGGAACCGACCGTCGCTGAACTGGCGCACCACGTCGACCGGATCCTCGAGGGCGCGGATCTCGGTCGGCCGGCGGAGGACCGGCCCGCGCTGGTTGCCAGGGACCGCCCGGACCGGCTGCCGCTGTCCCCTGCGCAACTGCGAATGTGGCTGGTGAACCAGTTCGACACCGCGTCGCCTGCCTACAACATCCCGTTCGCCGTGACATTGACGGGCGAGCTCGACCGTGCGGCGTTGCAGGCGGCGCTGGGTGACGTGATCGCGCGGCACGAGGCCCTGCGGACCATGTTCCCCTCCGACGCGCGTGGACCGCACCAGGTGATCGTGCCTGCGGCGGACGCGGCGGTGGACCTGACACCCGTCGTCGTGGACCCGGAGCAGGTGTGGGAGGCGGTCGCGGCGACGGCCGCCGACGGATTCGATGTCCGCGAACGGGTTCCGCTGCGAATCGTGCTGTTCCGGACCGGCTCGCGCCGACACGTCCTTGCCGTCGTGCTGCACCACATCTCGGCGGACGGGCAGTCCGCCGGGGTGCTGGCCCGTGACGTGGCGGTGGCGTATGCGGCGCGGGTGGCCGGGAGCGTGCCCGAGTGGGACCCGCTGCCCGTCCAGTACGCCGACTACGGCCTGTGGCAGCGCGAACTGCTCGGCGCTGAGGAAGATCCGGGGTCGCTGGCCGCCCGGCAGCTGGCGTACTGGGGTGACCGGCTGGCCGACCTCCCGGTGGCGATCTCGCTGCCGCACGACCGCCCCCGGTCGACGCGCCCGACCGCGTCCGGCGACCGGATCGAATTCGACGTCGACGCCGGGATCCACCGTGACCTTCTCCGAATCGCGCGCGGGTACGACTGCACGCTGTTCATGGTCCTGCACGCCGCGCTCGCGGTGCTGCTCGCCCGGCTCGGCGCGGGGCCCGACGTCGTCGTGGGGACGCCGGTCGCCGGTCGCGGCGAACCCGAACTGGACGAGCTGGTCGGCATGTTCGTCAACACGCTCGTGCTGCGCAGCGCCGTCCGGCCCGAGGCAACCTTCGCCGATTTGCTCGCGCAGGTGCGCGAGACCGACGTGGGAGCGATCGCCCACGCCGATCTGCCGTTCGAGCGGCTGGTCGACGAGTTCGCCACGGACCGATCTCCCGCGCACGCACCGTTGGTGCAGGTGCTGCTCGAGTTCCAGCACGGCGAGCCCACCACGGTGACGATGCCGGGGCTGTCCGCCGAGGCGGTCGAGGTGGATCCGGGTGTCGCCAAGTTCGATCTCCAGCTGAGCGTGCGGGAACAATTCGACGACTCCGGTCGCGCCGCCGGACTGTCTGCGGCCCTTCGGTTCGCGACCGACCTGTTCGACCGCGCCACGGTCGCCGGGATCGGGGACCGGTTGGTGCGGATCCTGGCCGCTGCCGCCGCCGATCCGGGCGCGGTGGTTGGCGACATCGAGATCACCGACGAGCAGGAGAGGTCCCTCGTCGCACGGGAGTGGTCCGGACGTGCGGTGCCGCCGACCACACTGCCGGAGCTGTTCGCACGCGCCGCGGCACGCGCCCCCGGCGCGTGCGCGGTCGTCGCAGGCACGGCCCGCATCCGGTATTCGGAGCTGACGGCGCGTGCGAACCGGTTGGCCCGCTTGCTGATCGGCCGGGGAGTTGGGCCTGGGTCACTGGTCGCGGTCGCGATGACGCGTTCGGACGACCTACCGGTCGCCCTCCTCGCGGTCCTCACCGCAGGCGCCGCGTACGTCCCCGTGGACGTGGACTATCCGGAGGATCGCATCGCCTACGTGCTCGCCGACGCCGCACCGGCGTGTGTCCTGGTCGACGGCGGCGCGAACGGTTCGGCCCTGCGCCGCACCGGCATTCCGGTTGTCGACCTCGACGACCCCGGAGTGACGACCACGATCGGCGAGCTGTCACCGGCACCGGTGACCGATGCCGACCGGACCGCGCCGTTGTACCCGGACTCGCTCGCCTACGTGATCTACACGTCCGGGTCGACCGGTCGGCCCAAGGGAGTTGCGGTCTCGCACCGCAGCGTGACCACGCTGTTCGCCAACACGGCAAAGTTGTTCCGATTCGGCGGCGACGACGTGTGGACGATGTTCCATTCGCATGCCTTCGATTTCGCCGTGTGGGAGTTGTGGGGTGCGCTGATCCAAGGCGGCACCGTGGTGCTGGTCGACCAGACCACGGCCCGCTCGCCACACGAGCTGCTGCAGCTGTTGCAGGACGAGGCGGTCACGGTCCTGTGCCAGACCCCGAGTGCCTTCCACCAGCTGGCCCACGCCGAGCGGACACGGGCCGACGCCGGGGACGCCGCAGTGCTGCACCTGCGGTACGTGATCTTCGGTGGGGAGGCGCTGGATCCGGGGCTGCTCGCTGAATGGTTCTCTCGCCGAGGGGACTCGGCACCGCAGTTGGTGAACATGTACGGGATCACCGAGACGTGCGTGCACGTGACCCACGGCCCGTTGTCCGGGGCGCCCGGGGCCCGTCGTCGAGCGTCGATCGGCAGCGCGTTGCCGGGGCTGCGGGTGCGCGTGCTCGACGAGCGGCTCCACGTCGTTCCGCCAGGTGTGGTCGGCGAGCTGTACGTGTCCGGCACCCAGCTGGCGCGGGGCTATCCACGTCTCGCCGGGGAGACCGCGGCGCGATTCGTCGCCGACCCGTCCAGGGAGGGCACCCGGATGTACCGCACCGGCGATCTGGGGCGGTGGCGGATGGACGGCACGCTCGAGTACGCCGGCCGCAGGGACCACCAGGTGCAGGTACGCGGCTACCGGGTGGAGCTGGGGGAGGTGGAGGCCGCGATCGCGGCCGCGTCGGGGGTGGCGTCTGCGGTGGTGGTCGCGGACGAGGGACCCGTCGGGATCCAGCTGGTGGGGTACGCGGTGCCCTACGGCGGCGCGGTCCTCGATCCGGACGAGGTGAGAGCATCCGTCGCGCAGTTCCTTCCTGGCTACATGGTGCCGTCGACGGTGCTGATCCTGGACCGCCTTCCGGTCACCGCGCACGGCAAACTCGACCGCGCGAGCCTGCCGGTCCCCGGTGCCGCCGCGCGCTCCTACGTCGCGCCGCGAAACCCGGTGGAGGAGATCGTGGCCGGCGTGATCACCGACCTGCTCGGTGTCGACCGGGTGGGTGTCGCCGACGGATTCTTCGTTCTCGGGGGCAATTCGCTGGTGTCGGCGCAGCTGGTGGCCCGGATCAACGACGCGACCGGCGCCGCGCTCGGCATCCGGGACGTCTTCGACGGACCCACCGTCGCCGAGCTCGCCCGGCGGGTCGGCGGGGAGGGCAGCGGGGTGCACCGATCGCCGCTGATCCCGCAGGCCCGGCCGGCGCGGATCCCGCTGTCCCCTGCGCAGCAGCGGATGTGGTTCGTCAACCAGTACGACACGCAGTCCCCGGCCTACAACATCTCATTCTCACTGCGGTTGTCGGGCAACCTCGACGTCCCAGCGCTGCGGGCCGCGCTGGGAGACGTCATCGCCCGACACGAATCCCTGCGCACGGTCTACCCGCTCACCGACGACGGACCGTGCCAGGAGATCCTGCCCGCCGAGTTGGCCGAGCCCGGACTCGAGGTCATCCGGGTACGCGGTGCGGACGACCTGCACGCCCGGATGTCTGCGGCGACGGCACGGGGCTTCGACGTCGCGGATCAGATTCCGCTGCGGGCGATCCTGTTCCTGGCCGACGAGACTGACAACGTGCTCACCGTGGTGCTGCACCACATCCTCGCGGACGGCTTCTCGCTGAACCCGCTGGCGCGGGACGTGGCCGCCGCGTATGCCGCGCGCCTGTACGGCGGCACGCCGCAGTGGCCGCCGCTGACCGCGCAGTACGCGGACTACACACTGTGGCAGCGTGAATGGCTGGGCAGTGAGGACGACGCGTCGTCCCCGCTCGCCCGTCAGCTCGACTACTGGACCACCACGCTTGCGGGCCTGGACGAGGTACTGGATCTGCCGAGCGACAGGCCAAGGCCCGAGGTCCGCTCGCAGTCCGGTGGGCGCGTCGCGTTCACGGTCGACGAAGACCTGCACCGGAGGCTGATCACCCTCGCCCACAGCCGCGATGCGAGCGTGTTCATGGTGGTGCACGCGGCACTGGCCACCCTGCTGTCCCGGCTCGCCTGCACCGATGACATCGCGATCGGCACCCCGATCGCGGGCCGCGGGGCCGCGGCTCTCGACGACATGGTCGGGATGTTCGTCGGCACCCTCGTGCTGCGGTGCGATCTCGGCGGGGCGTGCTCGTTCGGCGAGCTGCTGCGCCGGACCCGGGAGACCGACCTCGGCGCGTTCACGCAC
Source organism: Rhodococcus sp. NPDC055112 (assembly GCF_053607505.1). Lineage (NCBI taxonomy): Bacteria > Bacillati > Actinomycetota > Actinomycetes > Mycobacteriales > Nocardiaceae > Rhodococcus > Rhodococcus sp. NPDC055112. The sequence goes on along the minus strand of NZ_JBSGTR010000004.1, from coordinate 152,503 downwards.
GCGGACATCCCGTTCGAACGGGTTGTGGAGGCGCTGGATCCGCCCCGCTCACACGCCCATACGCCGTTATTCCAGGTGATGCTCGAGTTCCGGAGCATCGCGCGGCCGGATCTCGCGCTGCCGGACCTTCGGGTGGAGGCGATCGATTCCGGCGACGTGCCCGCCATCTTCGACCTGCAGCTCACGGTGGCCGAGGAGTTCGACGCCACGGGTGGCGCAGCCGGAATCGCCGCCGGTCTGGTGTACGCCACCGATATGTTCGACGAGGCCACGGCGCGGACCTTCGCCGACAGGTTCGTGCGGATCCTGGAGGCGGTGACCAGGTCCCCGGACATGCCGGTGGCGGACATCGACATCCTTGATGATGCGGAGCGCACTGCGCTCACGACCGTGCAGGGTGAACCAGGCGCACCGCCGCGCACGCTGGCCGCCGTGCTCGCCGCAGGCGCGGCGATCGATCCGCATGCGCCCGCGATCCGGTTCGAAGGCCACGAGGTCTCCTACCGCGACCTCGATCGCGCGTCGACCAGGCTCGCCCGCAGCCTGATCGACGTGGGTGTCGGACCCGATTCCGTGGTGGCGCTCGGCATGCCGCGCAGCGCCGAGTACCTCATCGGCATGTGGGCGGTCGCGAAGACCGGGGCCGCCTTCGTTCCGGTCGACCCGGCGCACCCGGTGGACCGGATCGCCTTCATGCTGGGCGATTCGGGTGCCGTCCTCGGGCTGACGATCGCGCAGTCCCGGGACGTACTGCCCGACGTGCCGCGCTGGTGGACGATCGACGCCGACAGCCTCACCGGCGACCGCACCGCCGTCCCGCCGATCCGTGACACCGATCGGACCGCCTGGATGCGGCTCGACCAGGCGGCCTACCTGATCTATACCTCCGGCTCGACGGGAATCCCGAAGGGCGTCACGATCACCCACCGCGGACTCGCGCCGTTCGCCGACCACGTGCACAAGCGCTGCCGGACCACGCCCGACTCCCGGGCACTGCACTTCACGTCGCCCAGCTTCGATGCCTCGATCCTCGACTTCATCCTCGCGTTCGGTGCGGGAGGGACTCTGGTGATCGCGCCGCCCACCGTGTACGGCGGTGACGAGCTGAGGGAGCTGCTCGCGGCCGAACGCGTGACCCACTGCTTCATCACCCCGACGGCGCTCTCCGCGATGGAGCCGGCCGGACTCGACGACCTGGTGTGTGTGGTGGCCGGCGGCGAGGCCGTCCCGCCGGACCTAGTGGCCCGCTGGGCTCCTGGACGGCGGATGCACAACGGCTACGGTCCCACTGAGGCGACCATCGCGGCGAGCATCAGCGATCCGTTGACCCCGGGCGACACCGTCACGATCGGAGGCCCGGCACCGGGATTCCGCGTGCGAGTGCTCGACCGCAGGCTGCAGCCGGTGCCGGTCGGGGTGCTCGGCGAGCTGTACCTCGCGGGCCCGGCGTTGGCCCGCGGCTACCACCGACGTCCGGGGCTGACGTCCGGCCGGTTCGTCGCCGAACCCGGCGGGCCACCCGGCGAGCGGATGTACCGCACGGGGGATCTCGTGCGGTGGACCGCAGACGGTCAGCTGGTCTGCCTGCGTCGCGGCGATCGGCAGGTCAAGGTGCGCGGCAATCGCATCGAGCTCGGTGAGGTCGAATCGTCCTTGACGGCAGCCGGATCCGTCGGTCAGGCGGTGGCCGACGTGCGCGCGGTCGGGCAGCGGGGAGACCTGCTGATCGCGTACGTGGTGGCGGCCGCAGGGGCGGAGGTGGACACGGCGCGTCTGCACGAGGCCCTCTCGGCACGGCTGCCCGTCTACATGGTTCCCGCGCACATCGTGGTGCTGCCCGAGATGCCGATGACCGTGCACGGCAAGATCGACCGGACGGCACTGCCCACGCCCGATCTCGGGGCTGAGGTGTCGATCGGCCGGCCACCGTCCGGCGCGGCCGAGGAGAACCTGGGCCTGCTGTTCGCGGAGGTACTCGGCCTTGACGCGGTCGGGATGGAGGACTCGTTCTTCGCCCTTGGCGGCGACAGCATCATGTCCATCCAGTTGGTGGCGCGGGCGAAGGCGGCGGGGCTGTCCCTCACGCCCCGTGACGTGTTCGATCACCCGACCGTCGCCGGGCTCGCTACGGTGGCGGACTCGCGCGCCGTGACCCGGCAGGCGACACTCGAGGAGTTGCCCGGCGGCGGTGTCGGGGAGGTCCCGCTCACCCCGATCCTCGCGTGGATGCTCGACCACAGCGCCGGCCGGATCGACAGGTTCTCCCAGTCGGTGCTGTTGGCGCTGCCCGACGGAGTCGACCGGGTCGCGCTCGAGGTCGCGGTGCAGGCCGTGCTCGACAGGCACGACATGCTCCGGGCCCGACTGGGACGCGACAGTGGTACGGAGAGTGGCTGGAGGATGACGGTTTCCGCCGTCGGCAGCGTCACGGCCCGGGACGTGCTGACGCGGATCGAGGTGGATTCGGTGGACGACGCGGCGTTCGACGTGCGCGCCTCCGCCGCGGCGCAGGCCGCAGCCGACCGCCTGGATCCGGCGGCGGGCACGATGGTGCAGGTCGTGTGGTTCGACGGACCGTCCGGCACCGGACGGCTGCTGCTGGTCGTCCACCACGCCGTCGTCGACGGCGTGTCGTGGCGAGTGCTGGTACCGGATCTGGCGACCGCGTGGGCGCAGGCGTCGGAGGGACGGGTGCCCGAGTTGGCGCCGGTGGGCACGTCGATGCGCCGGTGGGCGCTCGCGCTGGAAGATGTTGCCCCTCAGCGGGTCGCCGAGCTGCCGATGTGGGAGCGGATCCTGGATGGCGACGACCCTGCGATCGGGTCGCGACCGCTGGATCCCGTACGCGATGTCGCGGCCACGAGCGAGGTGCTGACCGGCGAGGCGTCCCCCGAAGTGACCGAGGCCCTGATCTCCGCGCTGCCTGCGTCGCTCCGCGCCGACGTGCTGGACGGGCTGCTGACGGCCCTCGCCATGTCGGTGGTCCGCTGGCGCGCCGAGATGGGCGTCGATCGGTCCGACGTCCTGCTCGGCGTCGAGGGGCACGGGCGGGAGGAGTCGGCGGTGCCCGGCGCGGATCTGACCCGCACGGTCGGCTGGTTCACGACGCTCTCGCCGGTGCGCCCGGATCTGTCGTCGATCGACCTCGGCGAGGCGTTCGCCGGGGGAGCTGCTGCGGGTGCGGCGGTCAAGCTCGTGAAGGAGGAACTGCGGGCAATCCCGGATAGGGGGATCGGCTACGGGCTGCTCCGTGGGCTCGTAGGGGAATCGGGGGCGCGGGTGCGCGGGTGGCGCGAGCCCCAGATCGTCTTCAACTACCTGGGGAGGATCACCGCGGGGGCGGGCGACGATCCGCAGGCGTGGCTGCCCACCCCGCGGTACGGGCTCGGCGGCGCCCACGATCCGCAGATGCCCGTGACGGCCGTCGTCGACATCGCGGTCGGGTTCGTACCGCGGCCGGGAGGCGATGTCCTGCAGTCGTCCTGGACGTTCCCGAGCGAAGTCCTTGATTCCGCCGACGTGCACCGGCTCGTGGACCTCTGGCACAGCGCGCTGGGTGCACTCGGTGCCTACGCCCACACTCCCGGCGCGGGCGGGCTCACCCCGTCTGATCTCGATCTCGTCCCCCTCGACCAGGCGGCGATCGACGCCCTCGAGGCACGGCGACCCGGGTTGACCGACGTATGGCCACTGACCCCGCTGCAGTCGGGACTGCTGTTCCACGCCCGCCTCGCGGAGCGATCGGTGGACGCGTACACGGTCCAGCTCGTCGTCGATCTGCAGGGCCGGCCGTCGCCGGAGCGGATGCGCCGGGCCGCGCGGGCCCTGCTCGATCGCCACCCGAACCTGCGGGTGTGTTTCGTCGAGGACGACGCGGGGGAGGTGAACCAGGTCGTCGAGGGTCGTGTTTCGTTGCCGTGGAGTGAGATCGATCTGTCCGGCCTCGACGGGTCGGCGGGTCGGGAACGCTGGCGGGAGCTGCTCGCGGAGGATCGGTCGACGCCGTTCGTGATGGACCGCGCACCGCTGCTGCGCTTCACACTGGTCCGGACGGGAGCGGAGGAGCATCGGCTGCTGCTCACCCACCACCACATCCTGCTGGACGGCTGGTCGACACCGCTGCTGCTCGAGGAGTTGCTCACCCTGTACGCCGCCGACCGGGAGCCGACGTCGGCGCCGACGGGCGACTACCGCGACTACCTGACGTGGCTGACCGCGCAGGACCACGAATCCGGTGTCGCGGAGTGGCGCCGGGCCCTCGCGGGCACCGACGGGCCGACCCTGCTGGTACCAGGGGACGACAGCGTCGTGACGCAAGCGAAACCAGGGGAGGCGACGCTGACCCTGTCCGCCGAGGAGACCGTGGCGCTGGTGGCGGCGGCCCGGGAGCACGGGGTCACGGTCAACACCGTCGTGCAGGTCGCCTGGGCGCTGGTGCTCGGCGCACTGACCGGCCGCACCGATGTGGTGTTCGGTGCGACGGTGTCGGGCCGTCCCCCGCAGGTGCCCGGGATCGAGGCGATGATCGGACTGTTCATCAACACCGTGCCGGTCCGGATCTCGTTCGATCCCCGAGAAAGCGTCGGTGATCTGCTCAGTCGCGTGCAGACGGAGCAGGCGGCGCTGCTCGACCACCATCACATCGGGCTCGCCGAGATCCGACGGGAGGCGGGCCCGGGGGCGACGTTCGACACCCTGACGGTCTTCGAGTCGTACCCCGTCGACCGCTCGGCGCTCGCGCGCGACACCGACATCGCCGGCCTACGGGTGGCGGGTGTCGAGGGTTTCGACGCCACCCACTACCCGCTGACCGTGCTGGCGAGCGTGGACGACCGCCTGCGGCTGCTCCTGAAGTACCGACCGGACCGGCTCGACCCGGCCCAGGTGGACTCGATAGCCGATCGGCTGCGGCGTGCGCTCGCGACCGTGACGCACGAGACGGCGCACCCTGTCGCCCGGGTCGACCTGCTGTCCGGGCACGAGACCGCCGCGCCGATCCGTGGCGGCCCGGCGAGCCCGCCACTCCTGCTGCCGGAGATCCTCGTCGCCGCAGCCGCGATCCTGCCCGACGGTGTCGCGGTGGACTCGGTGGACGCGCGGCTGTCGTACCGGGACCTCGACGCGGAGTCGAATCGGTTGGCGCGGTATCTGATCGGTGCGGGGGCGCGGCCGGGCGCGGCGGTGGTGATCGCCCTGCCGCGTTCGGCGCGGTCGGTGACCGCCGTGTGGGCGGTGGCGAAGACCGGCGCGGCGTTCGTACCGGTGGATCCGACCTACCCGCGTGCCCGCGTCCAGCACATGCTCACCGACTCGGACGCCGCCGTGGGACTGACGCTCGCCTCCGACCGCGGCAACTTGCCGGACTCCGTGCACTGGCTCGTACTCGACGATCCGGGATGCGCGGCGGACCTCGCCGCCCTCCCAGCGGATGCCGTCGACGAGGCCGAGCGGCCGGGCGCCCTGCGCCTCGAAGACGCTGCGTACCTGCTCTACACATCGGGATCGACGGGCCTGCCGAAGGGTGTGAGCGTCACCCACCGCGGCCTGTCGAGCCTGCTCACCGCGCAGCGCGACCGCTACGTGATCCCGGCGACGGCGCGTTGCCTGCACGTGTGCTCACCGAGTTTCGACGTCTCGGTGCTCGAGCTGCTGCAGGCCGCCACGGCGGGGGCGTGCCTGGTGATCGCGCCGCCGCACGTGTACGGCGGTGCCGATCTGGGCAGCCTCCTGGGCCGGGAGCGGATAACCCACGTCTGCATCACACCGGCCGCGCTCGCCACCGTCGACCCCGATCATCTCGATGCCCTCGACGTGCTGGTCGTCGCGGGCGACGCCGTCGGTCCGGAACTGGTGGCCGACTGGGCGCCGGGCCGGACGATGCTCAACGGATACGGGCCGACCGAGTCGACGGTCCTGACGACGATCAGCGCACCCCTGGTGCCCGGGGCGAAGGTGCCGATCGGAAGCCCGGTGCGCGGCACCGACGTGTTCGTCCTCGACGACTTCCTGCGCCCGGTCCCCGCCGGGGTGCCGGGAGAGCTGTACATCGCGGGAGCGGGGCTGGCCCGCGGATACCATCGCCGGGCCGCGTTGACCGCGTCGCGATTCGTGCCCGCCCCGCGCGGCGCGCCGGGCGACCGGATGTACCGCACCGGTGACGTCGTCCGGTGGTGGCCGGACGGAACGCTCGACTACCTGGGCCGCAGCGACTTCCAGGTCAAGGTGCGGGGACTGCGCACCGAGCTCGGGGAGATCGACGCGGTCTTCGCCGCGCACCAGGCGGTCGGGTTCGCCGTCACGGTCGCGCGGCCACGGGAAGCAGGCGACCCGCTGTTGGTGACGTATGTCGTGCCGAACTCCGCGGACGGCGTCGACGTCGCCGCCCTGACGGACCACGCGGGCCTGTTCCTGCCGATGCACATGGTGCCGACGACGGTGATGGTGCTCGACGCGATACCGCTGACCCCGGTGGGCAAGCTGGACCGCGCCGCGTTGCCCGAACCGGATTTCGACTCGCTGACACCGCGATTCCGGGAGCCGGGCAACTCCACCGAGGCCGGTCTGGTCGCAGTGTTCGCCGAGGTGACCGGCGTCGAGCGGGTGGGAGTCGACGACGACTTCTTCACGCTCGGTGGCAACTCCCTCAGCGCGACGCGGGCCGTGGCCCGCATCAACCGCGCGCGCGGCAGCAGGATCGGGGTGCGGGACCTGTTCGAGTGCCGGACCGCGGCGGCGCTCGCGCCCCTGTGCGTACGCGCCACCGCACCGGCGGGCGACGAGCTGCGCACGGGTACCCGGCCCGACCGAATCCCGTTGTCGCCTGCTCAGGAACGCATGTGGTTCGTCAACCAGTTCGATCCGGCGTCGGCCGCGTACAACGTGCCGATGGTGTTGCGGCTCTCGGGCAGCCTCGACGCGCACGCCCTGCGGCGTGCGCTGGTCGACGTGGTGGAGCGTCAGGAATCGCTGCGGACGGTGTTCCCGTCCTCGGCCGCAGGCCCGTCCCAGGTGACGGTTCCCGCGCCCGGTGTGGTCGGCGACCTGACGCCGGAACCGGTTGCCGCGGACGGAGTGCCCGCCCGCGTCGCCGAGACAGTGCACCAGGGATTCGATGTGGCGCAGGAGGTTCCTGTTCGGCTGCGGCTGCTGCGCACCGCGGCGGACGACCACCTCCTCGTGCTGGTGGTCCATCACATCGTGGCCGACGGATTCTCGATCGGACCCCTGGCAAGGGATGTCGCGACGGCGTACGCGGCGCGGATCGGCGGCGGCGCACCGAACTGGGGGCCGCTGCCGGTCCAGTTCGCGGACTTCGCGGTGTGGCAGCACTCGATGCTGGGCTCCCGGGACGACAAGGATTCGCGCGTCGCCCGCGAACTCGCCTGGTGGGACGACCGACTGGCGGGGGCGCCGCCGGTGACCGGGTTGCCGCTGGATCGCCCGCGCGAGGTCCGGCGCTCGACGCGCGGTGGGCGGGTGGCGCTCTCGGTGGATCCCGGCGTCCACCGCGGGCTCGTCGAACTCGCCCGCAGGCACGATTCGACGGTGTTCATGGTGGTGCACGCCGCGCTCGCGGTGCTGCTGTCCCGCGTGGGAGCCGGACGTGACGTCGTGGTCGGAACCCCTGTCGCCGGGCGCGGCGAGGCCGAGCTGGACGATGTGGTCGGCATGTTCGTGAACACCCTGGTGCTGCGCACCGCGGTGGAACCGGCGGACTCCTTCGCCGCGGTGCTCTCCGGGACGCGGGATGCGGACCTGGACGCCTTCGCACACGCCGACGTGCCGTTCGAGCAGCTCGTGGAGCGGTCGGCGTCGGCGCGATCCACGTCGCACACACCGCTTTTCCAGGTGATGCTCGAGTTCCGCAACGTCGAGCAACCCCGCGTCCGGCTGCCGGGACTGACGGCCGAGGTACTCGACGTCGAGATGGGCGAGGCGAAGTTCGACCTCCAGTTCGGGATCGGCGAGCGGTTCGGCGAAGCCGGGGCCCCGGCGGGACTGACGGGCGAGCTGCTGTTCGCATCCGACGTGTTCGACGAACCCACCGCGACGGCGCTCGCGGCGATGTTCGGCCGCGTGCTCGCGGCCGTCGCGGCCGATCCGTACGCCCTGGTCGGGGAGATCGACGTCGCCGGTGTGCTCGCGCGCGAGGAGGCGGCGGAGCGCGCGTCCAGCCCGGTGGCGGCGGTGCCGTCAGATCTGACCCTGCCGGACCTGTTCGCAGCGGCCGCCGCCGCCGATCCGGACCTGGTCGCGGTGGTCGCCGCGGACGAGCGGATGACCTACCGCGAGCTCGACGCGCGGTCGAACCGGCTGGCGCGCTGGCTGATCGACCGCGGCATCGGCCAGGAGTCGATGGTCGCCGTGATGATGGGACGTTCCGCGGACCTGGTGGCCGCACTCGTCGGGGTCGCGCGATCGGGCGCGGCCTACCTGCCGGTCGACCCGTCGTATCCGGCGGCGCGCATCGAGTTCCTGCTGGGCGACGCGGCACCGGCCTGCGTGCTGGTCGACGCGAGCGTGCCGGTGGACCCGGTCGCCGGTACACCCGTGGTGCGTCTCGACGACCAGGACATGCGCGCGCGGCTCGACTCCCTGAGCGCAGCGCCGGTCACCGACGCCGATCGCACGGGCCCGCTGCACGCGGATTCCGTTGCCTACGTGATCTACACATCGGGTTCGACCGGAAGACCCAAGGGTGTCGCGGTGACGCATCGGAACGCGGTGACGCTGCTGACCGGCGCCCGCGCCGCGCTCGGCTTCGGCGCGGACGATGTGTGGACGATGTTCCACTCGTTCGCGTTCGACTTCGCGGTGTGGGAACTTTGGGGGGCCTTGGGGTTCGGCGGCCGGTTGGTCGTCGTCGGGCACGACACCGCGCGTTCCCCGGACGTGCTGCGCCGCCTGCTGGTGGCCGAGTCGGTGACGATGCTGAGCCAGACGCCCTCGTCGTTCTACCAGTTCGCCCAGGCCGATGCCGCGGCCGACGAGGGCACCCTCGCGCTCCGCTGGGTGGTGTTCGGCGGCGAGGCGCTGGACCTGGCCCGCCTCGCGGGCTGGGTCGAGCGGCACGGCGTCACCGCGCCTGCTCTGGTGAACATGTTCGGTATCACCGAGACCTGCGTGCACGTGACGTGGCGGATGATCGACGTCGCGGCGGTCACCGGGCCGCGTTCCACCGGATCGGTGATCGGTCGCGGACTACCGGGTGTGCGGGTGTGGGTGCTCGACGAGCGGCTGCGTCCCGCGCCGCTCGGGGTGGCGGGCGAGCTGTACGTGTCGGGCGCGCAGGTGGCGCGGGGATACCGGGGACGGCCAGGGCTGACCGCGGGACGTTTTGTCGCCGACCCGCTCGGACCCGCGGGGCGGATGTACCGCACCGGCGATCGGGCCCGCTGGACCTCGGACGGCGAGCTCGAGTTCCTGGGGCGCAGCGACTCCCAGGTCCAGATCCGGGGATTCCGGGTGGAGCCGGGGGAGGTCGAGTCGGCGCTGACCGCGGTTCCCGGCGTCGCGTCCGCGGTGGTGCTCGCGCGTCCCGGGCCTGCCGACGGCGCCGCGCGCCTGGTGGCCTACGTGGTCCCCGAGTCCGGTGCCGCCCTCGATCCGGCCTCGGTCACCGAGGCCGTCGCCCGTCGGCTGCCCGGATACCTGGTGCCGTCCGTGACGACGATCCTCGCGGAGTTCCCGATCACCGCGCACGGCAAGCTCGATCGCGCCGCACTCCCCGAGCCGCGGCCGGGGACCGTGGGCGGGAGAGCACCCGGCACCGGGACCGAACGCCTGCTTGCGCGACTGTTCGCGGAGCTTCTCGGTGTCGAGGCGGTCGGTACCGAGGACTCGTTCTTCGGGCTCGGCGGCGACTCGATCATGTCCATCCAGCTGGTGTCGCGGGCGAAGGCCGCGGGGGTGACGTTCACGCCGCGCGACGTCTTCGAGTGCCGCACCGTCGCCGGTCTCGCCGGTCTCGCCGAGCTCACCGGCGTCGACGACGTCGTCGTGCTACCGGAACTGCCGGGCGGCGGCGTCGGCGACGTCCCACTCACCCCGATCATGCGGTGGCTGCTCGAACGCGCGGGCACGGGCCGCGGTGGCGACTTCCGCCGCTACTCGCAGTCGGTTCTGCTCGCGGTGCCAGCGGGAATCGACCGCGACACCCTCACCCGTGCGGTGGGCGCGGTCCTGGACCGGCACGACATGCTGCGGTCCCGGCTGCGCCAGGACGCCCGCTCCGAGTCCGGGTGGCGGCTCGAGGTGCGACCGCCGGGGGCAGTGCCCGCCGACACGATCGTGCGGCAGGTCCCGCTCGACGACGTCGCAGGAGCGGACCATGCGACCCAGGACGCGGTGGAGGCGGCAGCCGACCTGCTGGACCCGCAATCCGGCAGCATGATCCAGTTCGTGCACCTCGTCGGGGGAGACGCGGCCAGGCTGCTCGTCGTCGCCCACCACCTCGCGATCGACGGGGTCTCGTGGCGGATCCTGATCCCCGACCTCGCGCTCGCCTGCGCGCAGGCCGCGGACGGCGCGGAGCCGGACCTACCGGCGATCGGCACCTCGATGCGGACATGGGCGGACGGGCTCGTGCGAGCGGCACGGGACCGCACCGGCGAGCTGGACCTGTGGCTGTCGACAGCCTCCCGAGCATCGGTGGGACGCGCTGCGGGAGAACTCGATCCGTCGGTCGACGTCGCGGGCACCCTCGAGCGCGTCGAGGTGGAGTTGCCTGCCGACGTGACCCTGGGCCTGACGACCACGGTGCCGCGGGTGTTCCACGGCGTCGTCGAGGACGGACTCCTCGCCGCGCTGGCCCTCGCTCTCGTGCACTGGCGGCGCGGCCGCGGCGTAGACACCGACGACGTCGTGGTGGCGCTCGAGGGACACGGCCGCGAGCCCCAGGTGGTGCCGGGCGCCGACCTGTCCCGCACGGTGGGGTGGTTCACCTCGATCTACCCGGTGCGGCTGGATCTGTCCGGCATCGACATCGACCAGGCCCGCGGCGGGGGAGCCGCCGCGGGTGCTGCGGTGAAGTCGGTCAAGGAGCAGTTGCGCGCCGTACCCGACCACGGGATCGGGTATGGCCTGCTCCGGTACCTCGACGACGAAGGCGGGGCCGGGCTGCGCGGGTTGCCCGAGCCGGAGATCAGCTTCAACTACCTCGGTCGGCTTGGCGGCGGCGAAACGCGCGGTGACGAAACCTGGCTTCCGGTCACGGAATCCGGACTGCGCGATGCGGTCGCGGCGGACATGCCGGTGGCGTTCGCGATCGACGTCAACGCGGTGACGGTGCCCGGTCCGGACGGCCCGCGGATCAGGGCGACGTGGTCCTTCCCGCGCCGCGTGCTCGATGGCGCGGACGTGGAACGGCTCGCGCAGGGGTGGATCGTTGCCGCGCGGGGAGTGGTCGAGCAGGCGAGCGCGCCGGGTGCGGGCGGGCGGACACCGTCGGATCTGGGCCTGGTGCACCTGGACCAGACGGCCGTCGAGCGGTTCGAGGCCCGGTTCCCGTCGCTGTCCGACGCGTGGCCACCGACACCGATACAGCGCGGCATGTTCTTCCATGCCGAGCTCGCAGGCGCCTCGGTGGACGCGTACCTGGTGCAGCTCATCCTCACGCTCGGCGGCGAGGTGGACTCGCTGCGTCTGCATCGTGCGGTCCAGGGTCTGCTCGACCGGCACCCGAATCTGCGCACGGCGTTCGTACGCGCGCCGGACGGGGAGGCGGTACGGATCGTCACCGGCGAGGTGTCCGCGCCGTGGACGGAGACCGACCTGCGCGGGTTCACCGAACCGGCGGCATCGGATCGGTTCGGTGAGATCCTGGCCGAGGACCGCACCCAACCGTTCGACATGGCATCGCCGCCGCTGCTGCGGATCGGCCTGGTGCGCATGCCCGATGGCACGATTCGGCTGATCCTGACCAACCACCACATCCTGCTCGACGGGTGGTCCACGCCGCTGCTGCTCGAGGAACTGGTCGTCCTCTATGCGACCGACGGCGACACCTCCACGCTGCCGCGGGTGCGGCCCCACCGCGACTATCTCGCATGGCTCGCGGCGCAGGACCGGCCTGCGGCGCTGCGTGCGTGGGCCGACGCCTTCGACGGGACGGACGAACCCACCCTGCTGGTCCGCGACGGGTCCACGGCGACAGCGCAGTCCGCGCCGTCGCGGGACATGCGGTACGAGCTGGACGGCCCGGCGACCGAGCGACTGCGCGCCCTCGCGCACGAGCGCGGGCTGACGCTCAACACCGTCTTCTCGGTCGGGTGGGCGATCGTCCTCGGCCTCCTCACCGGTCGCGACGACGTGGTGTTCGGCGCCACCGTGTCCGGCAGGCCCCCGCATGTGCCCGGCATCGAATCGATGATCGGACTGTTCATCAACACCGTGCCGGTCCGGGTCCGACTCGATGCCGCGGAAACCCTTGGTGCGTTGCTGGATCGGGTGCAGGCGGAGCAGGCATCGCTGCTCGATCATCATCACGTCGGGCTCACCGATGTCCAGCGCGCCGCGGGACCGGCCGCAGGCTTCGACACGCTGACCGTGTTCGAGTCCTATCCTGTGCGCAGCGCGCTGTCCGCGGACGCCGACATCGCGGGGATGCGACTGCAGGGCGTCGAGGTCCGCGACGCCGCTCACTACCCGTTGAGCGTGGTCGCGTCCGCGACCGACCGTCTGCGCCTGACGATGAAGTTCCACCCGGACCTCCTCGACCGGACCGCTGTCGATGCTGCCGCCCGCCGGCTGCTGCACGTCCTGCGCGCGATCGGTGACGATCCCCTGCGGCGCCTGGCCGGACTCGACCTGCTGACCGCCGACGAACGCCTGATGCTGGCGCCGGTACGGGGCGGCCCGCGCAGCGCCGACCGGACGCTCCCGGAGATCCTGGCGGAGGCGGCCGCCCGCGGTCCAGAAGCGGTCGCGCTGGTCGCCGGCGGACACGAGGTCACCTACGCGGATCTCGACGCTCGGTCCAATCGCCTGGCGCGCGCACTGATCGACCGTGGAGCGGGACCGGAAACCTCTGTGGCGCTGGGTATACCGCGCTCCGTCGAGTCGGTGCTCGCGGTGTGGGCGGTGGCGAAGACCGGGGCAGCGTTCGTCCCGGTGGACCCGGACTATCCCGCGGAGCGGGTCGAGCACATGCTCGCCGACTCCGGCGCAGGCGTCGGGCTGACCCTTGCGGCGCATCGGCACCGGCTGCCCGACACGGTGCCGTGGCTGACGCTCGACGACCCCGGCTTCGCCGCGGACTGTGCGTCCCGTCCGGCGGCGCAGGTGACCGACGCCGAGCGCACGACGCCCCTGCGGATCGACCATCCGGCGTACCTGATCTACACCTCCGGTTCCACCGGCCTGCCCAAGGCGGTCACCCTGACCCATCGGGGCCTGGGGAACTATGCCGACGAGCAGCGGGATCGGTGCGCGGTGACCGCGGAATCCAGGACATTGCACTTCTCGTCGCCCAGTTTCGACGTCTCGCTGCTCGAGTACCTGCTGTGCTTCGCCGCGGGCGCGACCATGGTGATCGTGCCGCGCACCGTCTACGGCGGCGCGGATCTGGCCGCGGTGCTGAAGGACCAACGCGTCACCCACGCCTTCATCACGCCTGCCGCCCTCGCCTCGATCGACCCGGCGGGGCTCGAAGACCTGCAGTGCGTGATGGTCGGCGGCGAGGCGTGGCCACCGGAACTGATCGCGGACTGGATGCCACAGCGGCGCATGGTCAACGGGTACGGGCCGACGGAGACCACGATCGTGGTGAACATCGAGGACTGCGTGCCGGACGTCGCGCCGATTTCCCTTGGCAGCCCGATCCGCGGCGTCGCCGAGATGGTGCTCGACGCGCGGCTGCAGCCGGTGCCTGTTGGCGTCGAGGGGGAGATCTACATCGCCGGTCCCGGCCTGGCCCGCGGATACCACCGGAGGACGGGCACGACCGCCGGACGATTCGTTGCCGACCCGTTCGGCGCGCCCGGCGAGCGGATGTACCGCTCCGGCGATGTCGGGGCGTGGACCGCGGAAGGGAAGCTCGAGTACCGCGGGCGCAGCGACTTCCAGGTGAAGGTCAGGGGCTTCCGCATCGAACTCGGCGAGATCGACGCCGTGCTCACCGCGCATCCCGACGTCCGGTTCGCGGCCACCCTCGGCCGCCCCGGGCCGGGCGGCGACACCGTGCTGGTGTCCTATGTGGCCCCCGTCCACGGCCTGGACATCGCCGTCGACGACCTCCGGGCACGGTTGTCCGAGCGGGTCCCCGATTTCATGGTGCCTGCATCGATCGTCGTGCTCGACGAGATCCCGCTCGGCCCCACCGGGAAGCTCGACCGGCGCGCGCTGCCCGACCCCGGGTTCGGCCACACCCCGACGGCGTTCCTGGCGCCGACCAATCCCGTGGAGGAGGCGGTGACCGAGGTGTTCGCGACCGCCCTCGGGGTGGACCGCGTGGGGATCGGCGACGACTTCTTCGAACTCGGCGGCAACTCACTGTCCGCAACGCGCGTGGTCGCCCTGCTCCGGGAGACCCTCGACGTCGATCTTGGGGTCCGCGCGCTCTTCGCGGCGCCGACCGCGGCGGCACTCGCCCAGCGCATCGAGCATGCGGAGACGGGGGCGTCCGGTCGTCCCGCGCTCGAGGTGCTCGAACGACCGGAAGTGATCCCGCTGTCCGCGGCGCAGCAGCGGATGTGGTTCATCAACCAGTTCGACCCGGCGTCGCCCGCGTACAACGTCCCGCTGGTGGTGCGCCTGTCGGGTGCCCTCGACGCCCCGGCCCTCGACACCGCACTGGCCGACGTGATCGACCGGCACGAGTCGCTGCGGACCGTCTTCCCGACCGGACCGGACGGGCCGGTTCAGGAGATTCGCCCTGCGGCCGAGGCGGCGCCCGACCTGCGGCCGGTACCGGTCCGGGACGAGCACGAGCTCGCCAGGCGGATCCAGGCCGAGGTGTCCGCGGGGTTCGACGTCACCGCCAGGGTGCCGGTCCGCGGCGCGTTGTTCGAGCTCGGTGCCGACGAGCACGTCCTGGTACTGGTGGCGCACCACATCTCGGTGGACGGGCTCTCGATGGGTCCGCTGTCCCGGGACCTGGTCCGCGCGTACGCGGCACGGGCGGCGGGCCGCGCGCCCGAGTGGTCGCCGCTCGCGGTCCAGTACGTCGACTACACACTGTGGCAGCGCCGGCTGCTCGGCGACGCGGACGACCCGGGGTCGGTGGCCGCGCGGCAGCTCGACCACTGGACGTCGACCCTCGCGGGGGCACCGGACCTGCTGGGCCTGCCGACGGATCGACCGCGCCCGTCCCAGCAGTCGTTCCGCGGTGCGCGAACGGGTTTCGCGATCGAACCGCAGCTGCACCGCAGGCTCGAGGAGTTCGCCCGGCGGCACGGGACGAGCGTGTTCATGACCGTGCACGCCGCGCTCGCGGTGCTGCTGAGCCGCCTCGGCGACTCCGATGACATCGTGATCGGCACGCCGGTCGCGGGCAGGGGAGAAGCGGCGCTCGACGACCTGGTCGGCATGTTCGTCGGGACACTGGCGCTGCGCACCCGGATCGATCCCGCGCAGTCGTTCGCGGATCTGCTGGCCGCCGTGCGGGAGGTGGACCTCGGCGCCTTCGCACATGCCGACCTCCCGTTCGAGCGGGTGGTCGAGGCGCTCGACCCGCCGCGATCGACGGCGTACTCACCGATCTTCCAGGTGGCGTTGGAGTTCCAGAACGACGCGCGGGCCCGCCTCGATCTGCCGGGCCTGACGGTCGAGGGCCTCGCCACGCCCTCCGGTGTGGTGAAGGAGGACCTCGAGTTCGTGCTCGCCGAACAGTTCGACGACTCGGGCGCCCCGGCCGGCATCGCCGGGAGCATCGAGTACGCGACGGACCTGTTCGACGCCGCCACGGTGCGCGGTGTCGCCGAACGGTTCCTCCTGGTCCTCGAATCCGCGCTCGCCGATCCGCACGGCGCGGTCGGCGACATCGGGATCCTGCGCGACGACGACCTGCGCGACCTCGCCCCGGCGCACGGCGGCCCTGACGCCACGGAGCTGTTGTTCCCCGAGCTGCTGGCCAGGGCCGGGCGCGACCCCGATGCGGTCGCGGTCTCCTGCGACGGCGTCGAGGTCACGTACGGGGAGCTGGATCGGCGGTCGAACCGGCTGGCGCGGATGCTGATCGGCCGCGGTGCCGGTCCGGAACGCTACGTCGCGCTCGCCCTGTCGAGGTCGCTCGAGTCGGTGCTCGCGGTGTGGGCGGTCGCGAAGACCGGGGCGGCGTTCCTGCCGGTCGACCCGGGCAACCCGGCCGGGCGGATCGAGCACATGCTCGGCGATTCCGGCGCGGTGCTGGGAGTGACCGTCGACGAGACGCGGAATCGTCTGCCCGACGACGTCGACTGGGTGGTGCTCGACGATCCCGACACGACGGAGGTGGTCTCGGTCATGTCGGACGCGTCGATCGTCGATGCCGAGCGGATCGGCCCGGTACGCGTCGACCACCCCGCGTACCTGATCTACACCTCCGGGTCGACCGGCGTCCCGAAGGGCGTCGTGCTCACCCACCGGGGTCTGGCGAACCTCGCCGCCGAGGAGCGCATCCGCCTCGATGTCACCCCGGATGCCCGCACCCTGCACTTCGCGTCCCCGAGCTTCGACGCATCGGTGTTCGAGATGGTGATGGCGCTGAGCGCGGGCGCGACCATGGTGGTGGTCCCGCCGCACGTGCTCGGGGGCGCGGAGCTGGCCACGGCCCTCGAAACCGGTCGCGTCACACACGGATTCGTCACCCCGACCGCGCTGGAGTCGGTGGATTCCGGCGGACTCGACGCGCTCGGGGTCCTCGTCGTCGCCGGTGAACCGTGCACCAGGGAACTGGTGGCGCGGTGGTCGCCGGACCGCACGATGCTCAACGCGTACGGCCCCACCGAGACCACGATCATGTCGAACATCAGCGGCCCGATGGCCGCGGGTGCCACGATCACGCTCGGTGGTCCGATCCGCGGCGTGTCCGAGCTGGTGCTCGACGCGCGCCTGCACCCGGTGGCACCCGGTGTGGTGGGGGAGCTGTACGTCGCGGGGTCGGCCCTCGCCCGCGGTTACCACCGTCGGCCCGCGCTGACTGCCGACCGGTTCGTCGCCGACCCGTTCGGCCGGCACGGCGAGAGGATCTACCGCACCGGCGACCTGGTCCGTCGACGGACCGACGGCACGCTCGAGTACGTCGGCCGCAGCGACTTCCAGGTGAAGGTCCGCGGCTTCCGCATCGAACCCGCCGAGATCGACGCCGTGCTCGCCGCGCAGCCTGGCGTCGGGTTCGCGGTGACGATAGCGCGCATCGGACCGTCGGGCGACACGCTGCTGTGCTCGTATGTGCGCGCGAGCGGGGACTCGCACCTCGCGCCCGACGAGCTCCGGCGCGCTGCGGCGCAGCGACTTCCGAGCCACATGGTGCCGGCCTCGGTCACGGTGCTCGACCGGATCCCGTCGACGCCGACGGGCAAACTCGACCGGGACGCGCTGCCGATGCCGACGTTCGCGTCAGTCGCGTACCGAGAGCCTGCCGGTCCGGTGGAGTCGGCGGTCGCCGACGCGTTCGCCGCGGTGCTGGGGGTGGAACGGATCGGCGCCGACGACAGCTTCTTCGACCACGGTGGCAACTCGCTGGCGGCGACCCGCGTGGTCACCGAACTCCGTGAACGGCTCGGACCGGAGATCTCGTTGCAGATGCTCTTCCTGGATCCGACACCGGCCGGGATGGCAGGCCGGATCGGTACCCCGGCCGTCGCAGGTGTCGAGGACGCGCTCCGGGTGGTGATCCCGCTGCGCGGCACCGGAACCGGCCGCCCGCTGTTCTGTGTCCATCCCGGAATCGGGTTGTCGTGGGGGTACGCCGGACTGGTCCGGTACATCCCCGCCGAACGACCCGTGTTCGGCCTGCAACTGCCCGCGATCACCGGCGGTCCCGGGTACGGATCGATCGAGGAGCTCGCGCGGCGGTACGTCGACGAGATGCGCGCGATCACCCCCGAGGGGCCGTACGACCTGCTCGGTTGGTCCCTCGGCGGCGTCCTCGCGCACGCGATGGCCGTCGAGCTGCAGCGCCGAGGTGAGTCCGTCTCGACGCTGGCGGTCATGGACAGCTACCCGGACGACGGCTCGGACCCCCTGCTCGGGCGGCTCGAGATCGCGGACCTGCTGCGTGGCCTCGGGCTGGATATCGGTGCGCCCGAGCGGCATCGGGATCTGACCTACGACTCCGCGGCGCGCATGCTGGGCGAGTTCCTCGGCAGTCCGGGGATCACCGCGGCGCACCTCGAGCGGATCAACGACGGATACGCGAACTCGCGGCTGCTGGTGCAGCGCTTCGTGCCCGCCGTGTTCGACGGCGACCTACTGGTGTTCCCGGCGCAGCGCGGGCAGGACGGGGGAGCCGACCGGTCGGCGCAGGAATGGCGGCCTCTCGTGACGGGTCGCATCGAGGAATACCCCGTCGACTGCGGGCACAACGAGATGATCGAACCGTCGTCGCTGGCCGCGATCGGTCCCGCGCTCGCCGCCCGCCTCGGACGTCGAACCTGAGTGATCCGGGCCGATGCTCGCGGCTGGGACGCCCACCCGCCATTTCATCACTGTGACGTTATGGGTATCGACCGCACCTCATCGAAAGCACGCCCAGGGGGAGTATCGACATTCGCTCGCCGACGAAAGCGCCACAACGGCAGCGGAAGCGAATGACGGTCGTGCACCGATTCGCACAGGCGCCACGCGGCGGGCAACGAACCCGGTTCGACTCCCGATTCAACCCAGAGCCGCAAGGCCACAGCGGCGGAGCCACTCGAGGCTCCAGTGGCGGGGCCACTCGATACCTCAGTGGCGGAGCCACTTAGGGCATCAGCGACAGACCCTCATTGCGTCACAGTGACGTATTGGGGTGGCGTAGCCGGGAGGTAGGGGCGCGGCCACGGAGGGCCGCCGAGGCCCGGACATGCACACCGGACGGAGCAGACGGCCGGCAGAGACGTCTCGGCCACGCGACCCGAGGGAAATCGAGAACCGACGATGAAGACGTTGCGGACGCCGACAGGCCACCGACCGGCCAGGCGGACGTGCCATCCGAGCGCACCGCAGAGCCTCACGGCGGATTGCCACAACAAGCGAAAGCCGGACGAGACGAACGACTCGGCGGCTGCGTTATCAGGCAGTTCGGCATACAACCGATAATCGACATTATGTCATCTTGCGTGCATCCGGGCCGCCCCCAGCGAACACGGACGGACCTCGGATCGGCGCGAGTCCGCACACACCGCCACCCATCGAACGGGACGGCCACCCGAAGGTGAGCCCCGACTCCACCTCCCAGCGAGGACCTCCGCCGGAGCGACGGGTTCGTTGCGGCCGTGCGGTCGGCGGCGTCCCGGCGGATCGCCGTCCGGGTGCCGATGAATCCGGATCGCCCGAACGGAACGTTTCACCGCCGCGGCCGACCGAAACATGCCGCAGACCCCCACCGGCGGCGCGGGCTCACCGATCACCGGTACCGCAACCGAGTTTCATGGATAATCACTGTTATCCATGAAATATGTTGAAGTACAACAGTTTACATGCGCTATGAGCGTTTCCGGCGGAGCTTGCCCGAACACGCTGCCGGTGCGCGGGATTCGCCACCGGCCCGCCCCGAGTCCCCTGTCGCCGAGACCAGCGGCCGGCGGCGGCCTCGAGACCCCTGCTCCCCCAAGTGCCACCCTCCCGACACCCCTCCTCCACCACCGTCGGGTGGCCCTGCGAGGGACGGCCACCCGACGGCCTTCGGCGGCAGCGATCGCCGCCAGGACGTGGGCTACTTCTTGGCGGCCGGCGGCGCGTTCAGCAGCGTGATGAACGGCTGGGCGTTGGCGGCCACGGCGCCCAGTCCCCCGATCGCGGTGCCCGCCAGCGAGGCGCCTGCTCCGACCAGCAGCGCACCACCGATGCAGCCCGCGAGCGGGCCCGCACCGAACAGCATTGCCGCAGGCGCGGAGACCACGCCTGCGGCGACCGCGCCGAGGATGCAGCCGCCGACCAGACCGGTCGCGGCGCCCAGGAACCCGCCGACGGCGCCCGTCATGGTGATGTTGTCCTTGACACCCGCGACGGCCGCGGGCAGGTCGATGTCCTTGACAGGCAGGGCGACCGGGGTTGCCGCAGCCGGGCTGGTGTCGGCGGTCAATGTCGCGGTGCGGCCGTCGATCTTCGCCGTCACCGGGTGCGCGATGCCGTCGACCGCGAGCGCCAGCGGCACCGACTCGACAATGGCACCGCTCGAGTCCCGGACGATCAGGTGGTTGTTCTCCTTGGCCAGCGAACCCGCGGCCGTATCGAGGATCACCTGGTTACCGCTGCGGGTGACATTCCACCCCACGCCCGCCGTCGTGGCGGGCGCCGGATCCGCGTGGGCGGTACCGGCAATGATTCCCATCGACGCGATCGTCATGGCCGAAACGGCAGCAAGTCTGGTCATTTTCATGGTCGGTGAGATTCCTTCTCGTTCTGTCGCAGGGACCGATGATCCCTGCGTTGCCGGACGAAGCCAGCCGATGGGTAGCGCGTCGGTCGACGCAGACGGGCACGCTGAGCTGCTGCGACGGTGAAGACAGACAGCGGGGTGGAGATGCGAATGACCCTAGAGACGGATTGTGTCCACCCCGTGGCGCCCGGTGTCGCCGCTCTTACGATTCGCGCACCTGGGCAGCAACTCGCGAGTCAGAAACGCGCAATCAGCGCGTGACTCGGTCGAAACGCCGTGTGTACCGAGCCGGCGGGCCGTTCGGGCACCGGACCTTCTTCGGCGCGGCCGGAGGATCCTTCGACGGCCCGCGGCTGCGCAGCGAGGTGCGTCTTGCTTCGGGTCGGGCCGTCCGATCGACGGCGGGTCGCCTACCGGGTCGTCTGAGCGCCACTCACGGCGACGATAGGAACCCGCGGATAGCCGAGATCAACTCGCGCGGACTGTCCTCGGGGATCAGCGTGTAGCAGTCGGCGAGTTCGACCAGCTCCGCATGGGGAAAGAGCTGAGCCAGGCGGCGGCCGTGCTCGACCGGCATCACCCGATCCTCGGTCCCCCACACGACCAGCACCGGACCCTGGTAGCCGGCGGACGCGGCGGCCCAGGCCCGGAGCGTGTCCCGGTTCGGCACGGAGGTCACGTACTTCTGAAGGTCGCGCCGTACCTGCGCGTTCTCCGAGGCCGGCCGGAACCAGCCGTCCATCACCTCGGTCGGTACCGCGCGCTTGCTCATCCCTCCCCACGCTCTCGGCGATCGTCGCATCGCGCGCAGGCGCATCGCCTGCATGGTCAGGAACAGCCCTCCCGGGATCCGGGCGAGGACCGCGATGGGTCGAGCAGGCGGCGGCGGATAGTTCTCGAAGGCCTCGCTGGCGGTGATGATCATCCTGGCGATCCGCGAGGTGTCGCCGTTCGCGATCAGGACCTGCGCACCGCCCCAGTCATTCTGCGCGAGCGTCACCTGCGTCAGCCCGAGCCGTTCGACGAACTCCCCGATCAGCACAGCGAGCGAGGACAGCGACAGATCCGCGTCCGGCTTCATCGGAATCCGGTGGCCGCCGAGCGGCCACGTCGGCAGGATGCACCGATACTCGTCACGCAAATCGGCGACGATGTGACGCCACAGCGTCCCGTCCATGGTCAGCCCGTGCAGGAACACGATCACCGGCCCCGACCCGCCGGTGTCCTCGTACTCGATCGTCCCCACCGATAGTTCGACCGTCTCCATCGCAACTCCCCTGCCTGGACATCCGAACAGAACGTTGCAAACGAGCCTAAGGCCCTCGCGTCACCCCGGCCTGGCGCGACGCCCCTCCCCTTTCCGGGTTGTTCGGACGGGAGCAGCACTGAAGGTGAGGTGTCGGTGTCGGCGACCGCTGCCGGGCTCCTGATGCCGATAGACCAAGCGTTATGTCATTATCACCACCGGTGTCCCGCCGACTCCGACGCCTGGCCGTGGCGCTCCACGAATCTCCTCCTCACTGGCAACCATTTGCCGCGGCGCCCCCACCTCTCCCCACCCCCTTACGGCCGGACCTCCACGACGTCACCGAGCGATCTTGCCGCCCCACCGCGCACGGAGATCGGGTGTGTGCCTCCACGCGGTTGGGTACTCGGGGTGCGCGGAAGAGGCAGCGATGGTCTCGATGAACACGCGAGGAGAGCAGCCATGAGGCGACTTCCAGGCACGAGCAACAGTGCGCCGGTACAGATGGCGGCCGGTCTGATCGGCCTGGTCTTCGTGATCATCGGTGCGCTCGGTTTCGTTCCGGGCTTGACCACCGGCTACGACGCGCTGGCCGTGGCACACGATTCGCACGCCCTGCTGTTCGGCATGTTCGAGGTGTCGATCCTGCACAACATCGTGCATCTGGTGTTCGGTGTTGCCGGCGTGGCCGCGTCGCGTTCGGTGGCCGCATCGGCGCTGTTCCTGGTGCTCGGCGGTATCGGCTACGTGGTGTTGTGGATCTACGGCCTGATCGTCGACGACGGGTCCGGAGCAGACTTCCTGCCAACCAACCCGGCCGACGACTGGCTGCACCTCGGGCTGGGCGTCGCGATGCTCGTCGTCTTCTTCGCGACTCCGCGACTCGGCACCACCGCGGCAACCGATCCGCATCGCCCGCATTCACCGATCGAGTGACCGCGGCACCGAGCCTGGCCATCGGTCGCCACGAAAGCGGCCTCATCGCGGCTCGCTGGAATCGACGTAGGACTTGCGGGCACCACCACATGATCGCGGAGCAGGGTGGCCACTCCCCTGGTCCCGCCGTCCTCCGCGTACTCCTCACCACCGATTCGAAGCGCACCCTGACCGAGCATGCGCAGCGCCACCGCCGAGGCAAACACCCGATCGTGCTTCTCCTCGTCGTGCTCGGTGACGGGCTCGCACCGCCTGCACCCGATCCTGCGCGGGATGCGCCCGGACAAGGCCCCCGCGGAGGTACACCGCGAGTGAGTTTCGCCGCACCGTTTGCCGGTCGTGATCCGCGGGTACCGCTTCGACGTCGGCATCGAAAGGCAGGAGGCGTACCGATGCAATCACAACCACAAGAGCCCACCGCCACCCGAACCCCGATCCAGGTCGCGGCGCTCGTGGTCGGACTGGTGTTCCTCGCCGTCGGGATCCTCGGATTCGTCCCGGGCATCACGACGAACTATGACGAACTCGAGTTCGCCGGACACGAGTCCGGAGCGGCCCTGTTCGGCACGTTCACCGTCTCGGTCCTGCACAACGTCGTGCATCTCCTCTTCGGCGTCGCCGGTATCGCGATGGCGCGCACGGCCGCCGCGGCGCGGCTGTTCCTCGTCGGAGGCGGCATCATCTACCTCGTGCTGTGGATCTACGGCCTGGTGGTCGACCAGCACAGCACGGCCAACTTCATTCCGGTCAACACCGCGGACAACTGGCTGCACCTCGGGCTCGGCGCGGCGATGGTCGCAGTGGGCCTGGTGCTAGGACGGGTGGGAAGCACGGCGCACACGGCGATCCATCCACGGCACACCTGAGCGAAACGGCGGCCTGTCATGAAGGTTCGTGAACTCCTCGGCGTACCCGAGTCGGTCGACGCGCTCGATCGGATCAGCGTGCCCCTCCAGCAGCGGGTGAATGGGATCCTCGACAACGGTGCCGCGGCCGGAGTCTTGCGCGGGTCCTGGCTGGGCCATCCCGTCCATCCGATGGCGGTCACCGTCCCCGTCGGCGCCTGGACGGCGGCAGTGGTCCTCGAGACCGTGCTGCGTGACCACCGCGCGGCGCGGCGCCTCATCGGCCTGGGGTTGGCCGGCGCGCCACTCGCGGTCGCGACGGGATGGGCGGATTGGGCGGTGCGGGACGATCCCGACCGTCGTGCCGGCTTGGTTCACGCGGTCGGTAACACGGCGGCGGCCTCCGCGATGCTCGTCTCCTTCCGACTTCGCAGACACGCACCGAGCCTGCGCGCCGAGGCGTGGAGCTGGGCGGGGCTTGCGGCCGCCGCGGCCAGCGGTGCCCTCGGGGGTCACATCGCGTTCGGGTCGGCCCGGCGGGCATGACCACGATCGGCTTCGTCTCCGGCGCTCTCGGCGCCGAGCGCGATCTCATCCTGGCCGTCACGGCTTCACACTCACAGCCTCCATCACCCGGTGCCGGATTCAGGACTGTTTGGGACCGGACCAGTCCGGGTAGGCAGAGCTTTAGTGTCACGAAACGGAACGCGGCGACCTGCCGAGACGCAACCGCGAGGATCCATGAGCCAGCTGTCCGATACCGGCTACGACGGGGATCGCGAGAACGCGTCGGTGCGCGTGAAAACTCAGATTGAGATCAAGGTGCCCGCCGAACCCGATCAGCTCGCTGTGGTCCGGGCGGTGGCAAGCGCTGTCGCCGCACAGCGCGACTTCGATATCGATGCGGTCGCCGACCTGCTGCTCGCGGTGGACGAATCCTGCACACGCCTGCTCCGTCGCACCCTCCGCGACACGCTGCTCGAATGCCGGTTCGCACTGACAGACACAGGGGTGCAATTCCGTGTCAGCGGCCGGGTCGATCCGAATGACGTCTCCGAATGGCCGGAGGAGGGCTTCAGCTGGCACGTATTACGATCGCTCACCGAGGATCTCACGATGCGGCGCGAACCTGCCGTGGAGCCGGATCAGGACCACCTGCTTGCTGCACCGGGTCACCTGCTCATGGTCGAATTCGCCATGCGTGCCGGTGGGCCACCCGCGTGAGTGGGCACTCAGTGCCTATCAGTCCCGGATCAATACCAGTATTTCCGCCCACCAACTGCGCGACCGCTCGCGCCCAGGATCCAGAGGATCACACCGACCACGATCAGGACGATTCCGATCGTCCACAAGATCGAGATGCCGGCGAGGAATCCGATGAGCAAGAGAATCAATCCGAGCACAATCATGGCGAACACCATCCGTAGAGTTCGACGCGCGAGTTCAGTTCCCGCACATCATCGATATCGAAGCAGGCGCTGGCGGCCCGTGAGGGACAAGCCAGCGCGACCAGGTTGTAGATGTTCTCTGCCGGTCAGCACCGGCAGTCCTCTCATTGGCTCTGGGTTCCCCCGGGAAGCCCTCTCAAACCAACCGCCCACCCGGCTCGCGAGAGAGCGCGATGTGGTCCTGGGTCGCCCTCCCCCACCGGCGACTTGCACCACCCGCTGCGCGGCCGCCGGAGACCTCCGCTGTCGCTGATCAAGACCCTCTGAACGGCAAAAACCCTCGGTACCGACCCCTTCGTACCCCCACTGGATACGTTCCGGGATCGGTGCCAGACTTGAAGGGTGACGACGGCTGGCGACGACTACCGTGAGGTTCTCATGTCGGGCCGGCTCGAACGAGTCGGGAGTTTTCGCTTCTACTTCAACGGCGAACGGTGGGAGTGGTCGGACGCCGTCGCCCGCATGCACGGTTACAAACCCGGCGAGGTCATCCCCACGACCGAGCTGCTGCTCGAGCACAAGCATCCCGAGGACCGCGACGGTGTCGCCGACCTACTGCGTCGGGTGCTCCAAGACGGCGAGCCGTTCAGCAGCAGGCACCGAATCATCGACACCATCGGCAACGTCCGCCATGTCGTTGTCATCGGTCAGCGCATCATCGCCCATGGGAGGGTGATCGGCACTTCCGGCTTCTACGTCGATGTCACCAACTCCGTCCACCGCGACATCGACCAAACCATTGCCGAACGATTGCCCGAACTCGTCGAGTCCCGTGCCGTCATCGAACAGGCCAAGGGCGCCTTGATGGTGATTTACGGCGTCGACGCCGACCGCGCCTTCGAGGTGCTCACCTGGTGCTCGCAAGAGTCGAACGTCAAGCTCCGGGTCATCGCCGAACAACTCGTCAGCGCACTGCCCACCGCTTTGGACCTTCCCAACAACGTGCGCAGCCAGTTCGACCACATCTTGCTCTCCAGAGGTACGCAATGACCCTGGCGCATCACGCGTCGCGGTGCCGGTGATCAGATTCGCTCGGGGCGCCACTCCAACTCCACGACCACACCCGGGCGAGCGCGGAGACCCATGTGCCCGGCTGGGCGCGGCCTGGTCAGCTCGGAAGCGCCAGCGGCGCGGGAGTATCCACAGTGTCGGTGCGGACCAGGGCATCCATTCCAGTGATCTCGAGGGCCCGTTCGACCGCACGCGAACCAGCAACAACGCTGAGTTCGAGACGATTGCCCGATGCCCGCTCCTGCGCGGGGCCCAGCGCCGAAGCCGCCTCCAGGCTGAGGAAGGCAACCAGCGACAGGTCGATCACCACCGAGTGATAGCTGATGGCGAGCGCGCGGTCGAGCAGCAGCTGGAACTCGGGAAGTAACGCAGCATCGAGATCGCCCACCACCATCACGACGGCGGTATGACAGCTGACGACGCGGGTCTCCTCCGACTCCCGATAGCACGGCTGCCCGAGGCCTGACCCCAGGTGACGGCGCTCGAGTGACGCGGTTGCGACCATGACTGAACCTCCCGACGGGGAAAGGGATCGGTTCGCGCCGACGTCCGCTCCTGATCAAATGGGGAAGCGGAAACTCAGTGAACCCAGGATGGGTATGAACCATCGGCTGTCATCTCAACCACCTCCTTCCTATCACAAAGGGGCTCGGCTGTATACCGCTCAACGCCCGTAAATGGGCGCCAAGCTGGGCATTCTCACTCGAGCTCTGCACCATCCGCCTACGACTCGAACAACGCGGCGGCCGCACCGGGGTGCCCGATAGGACGCCGCACATTTGTGCAAACCCGTCGTGAGTCACATGCCCCAACGGTTTGATTCCGCGACAGGCGGGTAGCCAACGCCTGCATGACAACCGAAACAGGAGGTGCAGTAGTGGCAGAGAACAAGTCTGGTCCCGCCGAGGGCGTCAAGGGCGCCGTCGAGGGCATCAAGGGAAAGGCGAAGGAGGCGGTAGGCGCCGTCACCGGCAACGACGATCTGACCCGGGAGGGTCAAGCACAGCAGGACAAGGCCGACGCGCAGCGTGAGGCAGCAGGCAAGGAGGCCGCCGCCGAGAAGGCGCGGGCCAAGGCGGAGGCGCAGGAACAGCGCCAACGCGCCCATCAGGATTGAACCGAACCCAGCCCGACAGACCGCTCCCGGTCTGGTATCGCGGTCGCGGTCACGGAAGTGACCGCGACCGCGACGTGTGCCTGAGGCTGCAGCACCCGGCCCGACCACCCCGCTGAGCCAGGCCCAGCCCTCGTAGCCGTGGCCGGCGGCGACCAGGCACAGCGCCGTCACCACGAGGCCAACCGCGGCAACCGCATACCCGATCCAGTTCCGGGTGTCGATCACCGATTCGCCCGCGCGCGTGCAGGTTGTCCTGGCCCTTCGTCCTGGTTTCGGGACGCAAGTGGCTGGTGACTCCGCCCGTCATCGGCGAACGACCACTGCGTCGTGCTCGATGCCGATACGCCAAGCGTTATGACATTATCTGTGTCAGGCGACCTTCGGCGGCACCGGTGACTCCGCATGGCGCCGTTGCCGACCCTCCGACCCCCGCGGTGGAGGGCCCAGACGACGGAACCCACTCCCCTCCGTGTCGGTGCCTCCCGCTAGCGTGCCCGCTCATGGTGACGGCGCAAGAACCCGACGACGAAACTCCCCAGGCGGGCGACAGGGAGCAAGGGCGGCTCTCCCCCTGGTTCGAAGAGTTCCTCGTTCACCGCAGCACCGCCAAGCCCTCACCGAACACGCTCAAGGCGTACCGCCAGGACTACACCCTCATCGCCGATGCCCTCGCGCGAGCCCGCGGGGTGACCGCCGTGGAGCTCACCCTCGACGCCCTCGACAAGACGACCGTGCGTGCGGCCTTCGCCGACTACGCGCGGACCCACCAGGCGGCGTCGATCAGGCGTTGCTGGTCCACCTGGAACATGCTGTGCGACTTCCTGTTCTCCGTCGACGCCATCGTCGCCAACCCGATGTCTGCCGTGCTCCGCCCGAAGGCACCCAAGACGCTGCCGAAGGCGTTTCGCGCCGACTCGGTCGAACGGCTGGTCGCAACCCTGCAGTCGTCGGACGACAGCGGCGCACGCGCCTGGCCGGAACGCGATCTCGCGCTCATTCTCACCGGGCTGCTGACCGGCATGCGTTCGGCCGAACTCATCGCGGTCGATCTCGGGGACCTGCGCGACGCGGTCGACGACGGGGCCGGCTACGCCAAGGTGATCCATGTGCACGGCAAGGGCAACAAGGAGCGGGTGGTCACGGTCGAGCCGGCCGTCGTCGACGTGCTCGGTGACTACCTCGTCAACCGCTCTGAGCGGTTCCCCGACACCGCGCGACGCAGGCCACGGGCCGAGGTCTCCCCATGGGAACGATTCGGCGCCGCCGACCCGATGTTCGTCGGTGGCGACGGGCGGCGGATCACCCGCGGGACGCTGCAGTATCGCGTCGAACGCGCCTATCGCCGCGCGGGGATCAACGGCGACCGCGCGAAGGGCGCCCTCGTGCACCAGCTTCGGCACACATTTGCCACCGCCATGGCCGACCAGAACGTCAGCATCTACACGCTGATGCGGATGCTCGGGCACGAGTCGATGAACACCACGCAGCGGTACACCGCGGGCGCGGGCGCCTCGGTCCGGGATGCCGCGGCCCTGAACCCGGCCTACCAACTGGTGTCGAGGGGCACGCCCCTCCCCCGCACCGACGCGACCGGGTGACACCCGAGAACTCGATGCATTTCCGAGGCATCCGTTCGGTGGGTCGAGCATGAGCAGAACGGGTGGACAGATGGACGCAACGATATGGCCACCACGATTTCGTCTCACGCCTCCTGGGGATAACGTCGATCACAGCACACCGTGAGACGAGATGACGTTCGATGACGACCTCCGTGAAGGACAAGCCAGGAAACCTGCCGGCGGAACTGACCAGTTTCATCGGCAGGCGCCACGAGATCGCCGAGGCGAGGCGCTTGCTGGCGACCTCGCGATTGGTGACCTTGGCCGGCATCGGTGGGGTCGGTAAGACCAGGCTGGCGTTGCGCGTCGCCGAAGATTCGAGTCGAACTTTCGCGGACGGGGTGTGGTTCGTCGCGCTCGGTGACCTGCAGGATTCCGACTTGTTGGTGGAGACCGTCGCCGGCGCGCTCGGGCTGCCGGACCAGCCGGGCCTGTCGTTGGCCCGCCTGCTGGCCGATCACCTCTCCACCCGGCACACATTGTTGGTCCTGGACAACTGCGAGCACCTCTTGGGTGCCGTCGCGGATTTGGCGCAGAAACTGTTGCGAGAGTGCCCGGAGCTGCGAATTCTGGTCACGAGTCGAGAGCTCCTCGGGGTGGACGGCGAGCGGGTGCTGAAGGTGCCGCCATTGACGGCGCCGGACCCACAGCAAACCCCGAAACTCGAGGCGATGCCCCAGTACGAGTCGGTGGCGCTTTTCGTCGCACGGGCCACCGACGCTCTGCCTGATTTCGCGCTCACCGAGGCCAATTGCGCTGCGGTAGCGGCAATCTGCGGCAGGCTGGACGGGCTGCCGTTGGCCATCGAGCTGGCCGCGGTGCGGATCCGCGCGATGTCGGCCGAGCAGACCCTGCAGCGCCTGACCGACAGCTACCGGCTGCTGACCGTCGGATCCCGCGTGGCACCGTCCCGACAACAGACGTTGCGGTCCTGCGTGGACTGGAGCTACGAGCTGTGCGAGCCCCGTGAGCAGCAGCTGTGGGCCTGGCTGTCGGTGTTCGTAGGCGGTTTCGAGCTGGACGCGGCCGAGGGCATCTGCCCCGAGGAACTGGTCACCCACGATTTCGTGGACGCGGTGACCTCGCTCGTCGACAAGTCGATCGTGGTCCGTGAACAGGTCGGGGACGCCGTGCGCCTGGGCATGGTCGAGACGATCCGTGCATACGGCAGGGAGAGGTTGCGCGAATCCGGCGACCTCCCCAGGGCACAGCGGCGGCACCTCGCGTGGTACGAACGGCTGGTGGAGTCGGCCGAGTCCGAATGGATCGGGCCCGAGCAGATGAGCTGGATCGCCCGGCTCGATCGGGAACAGCCGAACCTGCGGGACGCGCTGGCGTTCAGCCTGACCGAGGAAGTCGTCGCAACCGATCCAGATGTCAATGCGCGGATCACCAATGCCATGTTCATGTTCTGGACGTGCCGGGGCCTGTTGGCGGAGGCCCGATACTGGATGGGCCGCTCCCTGACGGGCTCCGACGCCATGCAGGTCGAGGAACGAGTGGAGATGTTGTACGGCGACTGCGTGTCGGCGGGCATGCAGGGACAACTCGACCAGGCCGCGACGCGAGCGGATCAATGCCGCGCGCTCGCGGAACAGCTGGGAGACGCGGAGTCGCTCGAGACCGCGGGTTACGCGAGCGGCTACCGGGCACTGTTCACCGGCGACCTCGCCAGTGCGGTCGAATCGTTCGAGGCCGCGCTCGCCAGCGCAAACGAACGGTCGCCCTGGAACGACCCGAGCCGATTCGGGTATGAGATCACACGACTGCTGGGCGGCCTGCTCGGTCTGGCAGCGGCGAGTGGACTTTCCGGAGACGAGAAGGCGGCCGCCGACTGCCAGGAGCGGGTGCTTGCGATCACCACTCCGCGAGGTGAGTCCTTCTTCCGTGCGTACTCGTCATGGGCTCTCGGACAGTCGCTGCTACAGGCGGGAGAGATCAATCGGTCGGCAACCCTGACGGTGCAGGCGTTGCGGCTCCTCCGGCAGCTCAAGGACCTGGTCATGACAGGCTGGTGCCTGGAGTCGTTGGCCTGGATCGCGATACGCGAGCACCAGCCGACGCGTGCCGCGGTCCTGATGGGTGCCGCACAGACGATCGCGCAGACGGTAGGAAGCGTCACGGTGACCCTCGTGTACCTGGTCGGCAACCACGACGAATGCGAGCAACTCACCCGCGACGCACTCGGGACCCGCGCCTACGGCGAAGCATTTCGCACCGGCACCGCCATGAACCTCGACGAATCCGTCGCCTACGCACTCGGGGACGACCCCACCGACCAGCCCCGGACCGCACCGGTGGCGTCGCTGTTGACCCCACGCGAAACCGAGGTGGCACGCCTGGTCGCAGCGGGCCATTCGAACAAGATGATCGCCTCGATGTTGGTGATCTCCCCCCGTACCGCCCAGGGCCACGTCGAACACGTGCTGTCCAAGCTCGGGTTCACCTCACGGACACAGATCGCGGCCTGGATTGTCGAGAACCAGACGGATCGACAGCTCTGATCAGGCATAAGACCTGGTCTCACTCGACGACGAACCTGCCCGCGAGGTCGTGGTCGACCGCAACCTCGTGTCGGGCCGTAGCCCGGATGACCTACCGGCCTTCTGTAAGGCCCTGGTCGACGTGGTCGCGACCGGCGATGCGGCGCCTCCGCCCGCGATGGGGTCCATACTCGATAGGTGAGCGATGTCGCGCCCGAGGCGCAGCCGGAGTTCGAGCCCGTCGGTGGGGAGACGGCCATGCTCGTCGGGAGCTTTCGATTTCACGTCGCGGAGGACGCGTGGGAGTGGTCGGCAGCGGTGGCCAGAATGCACGGTTACGAGCCCGGCTCGGTCGTGCCGACCACCGAACTGATGCTCTCCCACAAGCATCCCGACGACAAATCACACGTCGCCGCCATCCTCGACAACGTCCGGGCACACGGGGCACCCTTCAGCAGCAGGCACCGCATCATCGACACGAAAGGCGAAACCCACCACGTGGTCGTGGTGGGCGATCGACTCCTCGATGAGGACGGCACCGCGATCGGGACGTTCGGTTTCTACATCGACGTCACGGACGCGTTCGAATCCGACATCCAGGAATCCGTCGACGACGCGATCGCGGAGATCGCATCGTCGCGGGGTGCGATCGAGCAGGCGAAAGGCGCGCTGATGCTCGCCTACGGGATATCGGCCGAGCGCGCCTTCGAGGTGCTGACCTGGCGCTCACAGGAGACGAACGTCAAGTTGCGCGACGTGGCACGGCAATTGCTCAATGACATCTCCAAGCTCGACGCGCCGCAGGGCTTCCGCGACGAGTTCAACCACATCCTCTTGACGACGGCGACGCGCACCGAAGGGCAGCGTCCGATCGGGTGAATGCCGGCTCCGCGGTTTGATCACCGAGTGCCCGGGCATCCAGTTGGTAGGCCCCGCGGCCTCCCGGGCGGCCGTAGGTGCCGAGGGATCGGCGGTTCAGAAGCCGAGCCGCCGGTTCCGCAGCCGAACACCGCACGCACGTCGTCTTCGGTGACGCCAGTTTCCTGCCCCGCCGCGGCAGGTAGCGGCCCTTCAGCTGACCGCCCGCCACCCGTTGATCGGGGCTCGAACCGTGGTCAGCGATCGATCGTGATGGATCTGCGCGAGCGCATTCTCGATCGAGGGGAAGCGCCGGAATCGGTTGCCCAGCTCGGTAACCCGGAGGGTGCGGTCGACGGCAGCCGAACCGGTGACCACGTAGAACTCGACCCTGTCTGCGTCGGCTCGCCACTGCGCGGCCGCGAGTGCCTCCGCTCCTCTGATGCTGAGAAAGGTGACCTCCGAGAGGTCCACAACGAGCACGTGCTCGGCCGTGTCGATCCCGGCCCCGAGCTGCTCATTCACTGTTCGCAGCGTCGCGGCATCGACGTCGCCGCTCAGCGTCACCACGCGTGGCGAAGGTTCTGGTGAACATCCACTGTTCGGGGTTCCCGACGTGTTCGCACTTCGGTTCGGCACTTCGAATCGGTGAAGTCCAGGCATGACACCCGCCTCGCTATCGCAGTTGACTTGCGTAAAGAAAGCGGTGGTGGCCGAACGATCAACAGGTGAAACCGAGTCTTCGGGAGCTGCGACAATCCGCTCGACCTACCGCCGGCTGTGGGCTCAACCTGTCTCGTTCCTACCAGATCGAGCACACGCCGGCCAATGAACTTAATTTATCTGACTATGCCGCGCTGGTGACACGCGATGCTCCAAGGCCAATGCCGGGCGCACACGTTCGGCAACCCGGTTTGACGTTTGGAGAGCGATGCGAAGTGGGTAGTCTGCGGGAACCACAACTCATGCTGGGGAACGAGGCCGCATGTCACGGGCGTATGCCGAAGAGCCTGAGCAGCAAGCCGGGTCCGAAGTCGAACTCCGCCTGGCAGCTCGGGTGGACCAACTCTTCCTCATCCGTGCTGTCGTCACGGCCATCACGACGCACAACGACTTCGATCTCGACACCATCGCGGATCTGCCGCTAGCCGTGGACGAGGCAGCAACCCGGCTCATCCGAGCCGGCCGACCAGAGGCTGTGCTGTGGTGCCGGTTTCGCGTTCACGAACGGGTGTTCAGGTTCATCGGATCGACGTCGACGGGCGCCGACGAGCCGGTCGGCGGTCTCGATCAAGGCTTCGGATGGCATGTCCTGCGAACCCTCACCGATGAGGTCGCCGCGAATCAGGTGACCGACCCCGACGATGAATCCCGGCGCATTCTCACGATCGAGTTCACCCGCCGGGCGGACGGCGCGACCGGGTGAGCCGACGCTCGGGGCCCGGATCGGACGAGTACTCCGACGTCAACGTCCGGTTCGCCGCCCTCGCCGCGATGCCGTCCGACGACCCGGCACGGGCAGCGGCGCGTGAGCAGATCGTGGAACGTTGCCTGCCGCTGGCAGAGCACATCGCCCGCCGCTTCTCGGGACGTGGCGAACCGCATGAGGACCTCGTTCAGGTCGCCCGGCTGGGTTTGGTGAACGCCGTCAACAGGTTCGACCACGAGCGGGGCACGGAGTTCGTGTCGTTCGCGGTCCCGACGATCATGGGTGAGGTCCGTCGGCACTTCCGCGACGCGGGGTGGGCGCTGCGGGTTCCGCGCCGCACCAAGGAACTCCACGTCGCAGTCGGAAGGGTGACGGGCGCACTCAGTCAGCAACTCGGCCGTGCCCCCACCCCCACAGAGGTCGCCGCGGAACTCGGCGTGAGCCGCGACGACGTCGATGAAGCCCTGCTGGCGGGAAGCGCCTACCAGACGACATCGGTCGATGCTCCCGCGACGGAGCGTCCCGGTTCGCCGCCGCTCGCAGAGTCTGTCGGGGATCTCGACGCCGCCTTCGACACGATCGACAATCGCGAGGCCCTCCGACCGCTGATCGCCGCCCTACCCGAGCGAGAACGCACAGTTCTCCTGCTGCGCTTTTTCGGCAACCTCACGCAGACGCAGATTGCCGAGCAGGTCGGGGTCTCACAGATGCATGTTTCACGGATTCTCGCCCGGACCCTGGCCTCGCTCCGTGCCGCGATGGACGAGTGACGCTGCCCACCGCGGTTTCGGCCCGTCGAGGCGTGGGTACTTGTGGCTAGCAGAGACCGGCAAGCCTCATGCCACCCGGTCGACGCACGGCGTTACCAGGAAGGAGGAGTCGATGCCGCGGAAGGGATCGGACCCGCACCTCAAGGATCAAGATCTTTACGAGAAGCTCCGCAAGGAGGGCGATTCCAAGGAGAAGGCGGCACGCATCTCGAATGCCGCCGCGGCCAAGGGTCGTACTTCCGTGGGAAGAAAGGGGGGCGACGCCGAGTCCTACGAAGACCGCACGGTGCCCGAGTTGAAGAAACGGGCAAGAGAGCTCGGACTCAGCGGGTACTCGAAGCAGAGCAAGAAAGAACTCATCAACTCTCTGCGCAACCACTGACCAAAGAGGAGATCCCCATGGGAGCAATCGACAAGGCGAAGAACAAGGCCGAAGAGGTCGCAGGCAAGGCGAAGGAAAAGGTCGGCGAGGCGACCGGCGACAAGGACACCGAGGCCCGGGGCAAGAAGGACCAGGCCAAGGGCAACCTCAAGCAGGCCGGAGAAAAGGTCAAGGACGCCTTCAAGGACTGAACGGCCGAGATCGCCTCCCGTGCCGGTCCGCCCCATGAGGCCGCCGACCGCATGGGAGGCGTTTCGCGAGGTTCGCTCCGGGGTATTGCTCCGACATCGAACAACCACGCCAGGACGGAGGTGTGTGGTGCGACTGATCACGATCGTCGTGCTGATCTGGCTCCTGGTCGGTGCCATCGCGGCGGGCCAGCGTGGCTATTACACGGACACCCAAGAGAACTGTGCCGGCGTAGGCACCATCATCGTGACGGTGCTGGCCGGGCCGTTGAACTACGCCGGGGTCAACCCGAAGGTGTCCGAATGCAACATTCCACAGCCGAGCCAGTAGTCGACGGGCACAGCACCACTACCCAAGGGCGGAACATGGAGAGTGTCGAGGCATTCCCGGGGGATCACGCACCGGTGAGCCACACGCACCCGCCACGATGGGTCCCCGAACCGGGGACGGTGTCCAGCCTTCGGCACCCTGACGCGTCGGATCTGATGCCGCAGCGGATCTGGCGCCTACCCGGCGTCTACCGCCCCCAGGATGACACCTGGCTGCTTGCCTCGACGCTCGCGGAGGTCGGCCTGCCCGACGGTGCTGCGGTTCTCGACTTCTGCACCGGCACAGGTGCGTTGGCCATGGCCGCCGCGAGATCCGGTGCGTCACGAGTGACGGCGGTGGACATGTCGGTGCGCGCGGTGGCGTCCGCCCGAGCCAATGCCTGGTCCCGGCGACTGCCGATCCGCATCCGGCGCGGGAACCTGCCTGTGGCGTTGGAGAGGGGTCCGTTCGATGTGGTGCTGGCGAACCCGCCGTATGTGCCCTGCCCAGCGCCAGAAGCGCGCACGAACTCGGGCGCCCACTCGGAACGCTGGGACGCGGGCCACGACGGCCGAGCAGTCCTCGACCCGCTCTGCCGCAAGGCGGCGGATCTTCTCCGGCGCGGCGGCTTCCTGCTCCTCGTCCAATCGAGCGTGGCCGGGACGACGAAAACACTGAGACAGCTGCGCGAGGCCGATCTCGTGGCCTCTATCGCAAAGCGCGAGCGCATCCCCTTCGGCCCGGTCATGCGGAGTCGCGCCTCCTACCTCGTCTCGCACGGACTCTGTCCGGCAAGCCAGGACTGGGAGGATCTGGTGGTGATCCGTGCCGACAAGCCCTGAGCCGGCCGGGCCATCGCATCAGAACGCCGGCCGTACCGGTGATCGATGTGCGTCGACGAGGGAAGCGACGAACCACACCGTTCCAGATACCGACATGAGGCACGGGCGTTTATTAGTCTGGCGCAGTGAATACACCGAAGCACGAGGCGCCGCCGCTCGGAATCACAGGCCGCCGCCTCTCCTACCTGACCTTCGCCGTGATCGTCGTCGCATACCTGGCAGTCATCAAGATCAGTGGGCTGCTGATCGGCGGCTGGGCCGACGAGGACGACACCCTGACCACCCGAGGGGTGGTCTTCACCATGCTGATCCCGCTCGGGCTCTCCGTGATCTTCACCTACGGTGTCATCGCCGCGCTCGGGTGGTGGCGGCCGGTGATGAAGGACGACCGCCCGGTCAGCCGATGGGTCTGGGTCGTGCCGGCGATCCTCCTCGGCGCGATCCTGCTGGGAATCAACTACAGCGCGCTGTCGGAAAAGGGCTGGCTGTTCATCGTCTGCCTGCTCATCGCCACACAGTTCGTCGGCTGGGGCGAGGAGGGCATGTTCCGCGGCATCGGCGTGACGGTGCTGCGCCAACACGGCCTGCGTGAGGGCCAGGTCGCATTGTGGTCCAGCCTCATCTTCGGCGTGGTGCACCTGTCGAACGCGTTCACGGGCGGTGGCGCCTCCGCGATCCCGCAGGCGATCATCGTCAGCCTCGCGGGGTACTTCTTCTACCTCACCCGGCGCGTCTCGGGCAGCAACGCACTCAACTCCGTCGTACACGGACTCTTCGACTTCTCACTGCTCACCGGTGCCGTCATCCTGCTGGACCAGCAGGCGTACGTGGGTACTTTCGCGCCGCTGCTCGCCTACCCGATCCTCGCGATCATTCTTCTCGTCAAGCGGCGAAGCATCGAACCGGCCAACCGCGCCGGCGACAGCACGGTCGCGTCCCCCGCCTAGCTGACGCACCGCGCTGAAATCCGGTTGGCGACGGTCGAACAAGGCGTGTGCGGCTGTCACGTCCACGTGGACGATCCCGACGACGAAAACCCTGGCCGAGGGGACCTACTGGGCGACAATCAACGGGTGATTCCATCCGGTGCCAGCGGCGACGCGGCCTTCGATTCTGTGGCCGGGATGATCGACTATCCGATGTTCGTCGTCACCACCGCTGCCGGCGGGGAGATGGCGGGTTGTCTGGTCGGGTTCACCTCGCAGGTCAGTATCGATCCCCCCCGTTTTCTGGTGGCCTTGTCCACGCGCAACCGCACCTTCCGTGTCGCCGCGCGAGCCGAGCATCTCGTCGTACACCTGCTCTCGGGTGCGGATCTCCAGCTGGCCCGTCTGTTCGGCGAACACACCGGCGATCAGATAGACAAGTTCGCGCACTGTGCGTGGCACCCCGGCGAGTCAGGCCTTCCTGTTCTCGACGCCGCTCCCGCCTGGTTTGTCGGCCGCATCCTCGATCGCATCCCATTCGGCGATCACGTCGGCTTCGTCCTGCAACCCACGGCGGGTGAGGTACGGACCGATCCACCCGCGATGATCACCTTCGCCGACGTTCAGCAATTCGAGGCCGGCCACGATGCCTGACCCGCTGAGCACCGCGGATTCACGCGCCAGGGCCGAATCGGCGCCCGCTCAGCCACCACCCCCACCGAGCTAGTCCTCTGCGCGGGATCGCACCGTCTTCCTGTGCTTGTGAGAGCCGTCGCAGTACGGCGCCAAGCCGCTGCGACCGCATCGACACAACGCGATGACCTTGCGATGCCGGGGAACAGGATTACCGTCGGAATCGAGGAGTTGCACTGGTCCACGAACAAGCAAGGGACCACCAGGGCAGACAGTGATGGTGACGGCGGCCTCGTCGAGCGGGTTCGCGTCGGATTCAGGAACGGAGTCCATGTGTCCTCTCTACACCCCCTGTCCATGCCAACGCATACGAGCAGCGCGACTACTTCTCCCGCTGGGTCGCCTCTGTCCATGCCGTTGCCTCCGCCCCGGGGACCGTTGAGCGCGCAGCTGCTCGAGGTCTTCTCGGGCCAGTCTCCTGTGGCAGATTTCCGGGCGTCAGCTCAACGCATGACGCTGCACACCGAACCGGCCGAGGTGCTGTGCAGCGAGGACATCCAACTGACCCTGACGTTGCTCTACGAGCTTCACCTCCAGGGTCTGGCGGGGGTGAGCGACAACTGGGAGTGGGACGTCGATCTGCTCGCGGCCCGGACTGCACTCGAGCGCCCCTTCGAACGGGCGCTCCGCGACATGGTGACGGCGCCGCCGACAGGCGATCCCGACAAGGTCGAGACAGAACTGTGGGAGATGACAGCTGCCGACAACGGCCCGGGGCTCTCCCGCTACATGGCACGCGAAGCCACGGTCGGACAGTTCCGGGAACTACTCGCCCATCGATCGCTTTATCAGCTCCGCGAGGCTGACGTCCACACCTTCGGCATTCCCCGCCTGTCGGGGGCGCCCAAAGCGGCGCTGGTAGAGGTGCAGGACGACGAGTACGGCGGTGGCCGGCCGGAGCGTATGCACTCGGCGCTGTTCGCGCGGACCCTGCGTGCGGTGGGACTGGACGACGGCTATGCGCAGTACCTGGCGGTGGTTCCAGCGGTCACTCTCGCGTCCTTGAACGCGTTGTC
This sequence comes from Rhodococcus sp. NPDC055112, assembly GCF_053607505.1. Taxonomy (NCBI): domain Bacteria; kingdom Bacillati; phylum Actinomycetota; class Actinomycetes; order Mycobacteriales; family Nocardiaceae; genus Rhodococcus; species Rhodococcus sp. NPDC055112. The sequence continues at coordinate 113,884 of NZ_JBSGTR010000004.1, read as the reverse complement.
GCTCTTCGGGCTGCATCGCAGATGTCTGGGTGAGCTGGTCGGACACCTGTGTGCGGTCGAGACGACGTCGTCGGTGCCGAGCAAGCGCTACAGCATCGGGTTGCGGAGGCTCGGGTTCGGGCGTGCGGCGACATTGTTCTTCGACGAGCATGTGGAAGCCGATTCGGTGCACGAGCAGATCGCGGTCCGCGATCTCGCCGGTGGTCTGATCCGCCAGCATCCGGAGAGGGCGGAGGGGGTGCTGTTCGGCGCCGCGGCGTGCCTGGCGTTCGACGCCCTGGTCGCCGACCACATGATGAGCTGCTGGGCTGCCGGAGTCAGCTCGCTGCGTGACCCGAGCGAGCTCGTCGGGTGATCGGCACACGATCGGCCGCCTTCCCGACGCTGTGAAGGCGGCACGGTGTGGCTTGCCGTCGCCTACGCCGGCACGGCCGCGCCGAACTCGATCGAAGTCGTTCGCGACACTGCCGTCAGAGCGCTGGGACTACTTGCGGACGTGACGGGAGGTCTCGATGTCGCCGTGTCGAGGCAACCCGGCTAATACCAGTACTTCCTACCGCCGACGGCCCGACCGGTGGCCCCGAGTATGGCGAGGACCAACCCGACGACGATGAGGACGATGCCGATCGTCCACAGAATCGAGATGCCGGTCAGGAAACCGATGAGAAGCAAGATCAATCCGAGCACGATCATGGCACGCACCCCACCTCTTCAGTCGTGAGAAAACACGCGAGCCGAGTACCCGCTCTCGGGCGCGGCAAACGCCGCCCGCCCGTCGAGGTCAGGCGGCGGCCGATCCGCTCAGCTTGTGCAACCCGGAACCGCGACGCCGCGCGCCCGGCCTCGACGGCACGAACATCGCGTCGAGGTGCGCTTTGATCTCCGCGGTACTCATCTGAGTGTCGTGTCCCGAGGATTTCGCCGGGCCCGTCATCCGCGTACTCAGTGATGTCATGACTGTCCTTGTGTGGTGGGTCTCCCCGTTGCTGGGTTCACCATCAATACTCCGATCCCCACCCCCCGGACCACCATCACCCCAGGGCGAGCAATCGCCCACCCTCGGGTGAATCGCGTTGGCGAGGGTTCCACATCGGCGAGGTCCTCTGACCGGGACGGACCGCTTGACAATAAGGTAAGGCGTACCTAATACTCGCGGCCGGGCACAGCGCCCGACACGTGAGGAGTCAGCGTCATGATCGACGGTCTCATCGAAGAGGCATTCGCACGCGGTGTGGTCCGCGCGGTGACGCCGACCCCTGCGGGCGGCGACGAGTACCTGCTGGACCGGGCGGGCGACCCGGCGCGCCGCGAGGCGGCCGTCGCGGTGCGAGTCCGCGCCGACGGACGATTCTCGCTGGCGACGGGCGACGGCGGCGCGCTGACCATCGGACAGGTGGCGACGCTGTGCGGGCTGACCGGCCGCCCGGCGGACCGGACTCAGCCGTTCCCGTCCAGGCAGGCCCGGTAGCCGCCCGCCTCGAAGTCCGCCCGCGCGCAGTAGGTCGCTCGCGGGTAGTACTCCCCCATGGTCACCGCGGGATCGGAGTTCGCGGCCTGAGACGCCTGTACCGACTGCGGGTAGAAGGCCGGACCGGGCAGCATGTGCCGCAGGAACAGCACCTTCTTCGGAACCTCGGTCGAACCCCATGGCAGCACCGTCACCGTGGGGTCTGACGCGGCGGAGGCAGGCACGTCCCCCGGCGCCGCCACCACGTACGTGTAGTAGCCGTTCGCGTCGAGGTTGGTCTGGAAGTCGGCCGCGCAGGCGACCACCGGATACGGCGAGACCTGGTCGTTCTGGCACATCGACCAATACCGCACCTGCTGTCCCGGCTCGGTCACCGGCACTCCCGCCCGGGTGTCCGGGTAAGTCGGCGCCCGTCCCCGCACGACCACGATCCGGCCCGGCTGATAGGTCAGTCCGGCGCCGATGTACTTGTTGTCGCCGTTGGGGAACAGCCCGGAGGTGCTGGCCGGGTTCACGAAGGTCGCCTCGGGAACGTTCCCGGGGAACGCCCCCGACGCCGCGCCCGCGATCAGTCGGTCGAAGGCCGCCTCCATCGCCTGCCCCAGCGGTCCACTGGTGGCGTCCGCCGGGTCGAATGCCGTCGGGCAGGTCGCGATCGGGATCGTGGTGGCGCCGTTGTTCAGCACCAGCGCGACGGCGGGGAGCGGCACTCCTCCCGGCAGCGAGGCGGCGTCGTCGGGGACGTACACCCGGATGATCAGGAAGCCCATCGGCACCGCCTGGGTCGCGGCTCCGGTGGGCAGCGCCCGGATCTGGTTCAGCGCATGGTCCGCCTCGCCTGGCACCACGGTGGCGTGCCACCGACGCTCCGACTCCGGCGACCCGGTCGACGAGGGATCCTCGAACGGGTTTCCGCTGCCCTGATCCGGGACGATCTGGTCGTCTCGCAGCGTGTCGACCGTGTTCAGGTCGGTGCCGTAGGTGTTGAGCGAGAAGTACCGCGCGGCGGGATAGTCCCCGCTCAGCTCTATCCGATCGTCGCCACCCAACGCGTACGGCAGCACCCAGTAGGTCGCGTTGGCGTCCGGGAACGCGACATTGAGGACGGTCTCGTTCGACATGAACCGCCACGCGCACGCGGGCGACTCCGGGGCGGCCTGGGCGGCGGGCGTGGCCAGTGCGGGCGCGCCGAAGGCCGCGGCCAGCACCACGGTGACCATGACGAGCAGGACACGCACCGCGAGTGTCGAATGACGCGCCGAATCGGGCATACCGACTCCGTTTCGTTCAGGTGCTCACGCTACCGCCCGACCGCGGATTCGGTGGCGTGTTCCGGCGCAGGTCAGACCGTGACCTGCGGCGGACGCCGCGGCAACGCCCCTTGCGGGTCAGGAGCGCGAGGAGAAGGATCCGATGAAGGCCGGTCGTCACCCAGCACCCCGGACCCGGGGTGAACCGTCTGCGATGTGGAGTCGGGTATGACAACCCACTTACAGCCAGCACAGCGGGCGGAAGGCCGTATCGAACGGCGCCGGATCGTCGTCCGCGGAATCGTCCAGGGGGTGGGTTTCCGTCCCTTCATCGCCAGGCTGGCGGCGGACCTGGCGATAGGTGGCCACTGCGGCAACGACGATGCCTGCGTGTTCATCGAGGCGGAGGGCTCCGCCGCGGCCCTCGCCGAATTCGAGCGCCGGATCCGGGCCGATGCGCCACCGATCGCCGTGATCGTGGACATCGCCGCAGAATCCCTTGCCCCGCATGGCGAGCGGTCCTTCCGTATCGCCGAGAGCAGGCACGTCCCCGGCGCGCGGACGCTCATCTCGCCGGACGTGGCGACCTGCGCGGACTGCCTGCGGGAGTTGCGCGACCCCACCGACCGCCGCTACCGGCATCCGTTCATCAACTGCACCAACTGTGGGCCGCGCCTGACGGTGATCAACGATCTGCCCTACGACCGACCCGCGACCACACTGGCCCCGTTCGAGATGTGCCCTCGCTGCCGCCGCGAGTACGGGACCGAGGAGGATCGCCGCTACCACGCCCAGCCGATCAGCTGCCATGACTGCGGCCCCCGAATCTTCCTGGAGCGTGGCGGCATCCGAACCGTCGGGGACGACGAGGCGCTCCGTCGCGTCCATCGGGCGCTCGGCGACGGCCTGATCGTCGCGATCAAGGGGCTCGGCGGGTTCCATCTGGTGTGCGATGCGACCCAGCCGTCCGCGGTACGGCGGTTGAGGATCCGGAAACGCCGTCCCGCCAAGCCGTTCGCGGTGATGGCCGCGGACACCGCGACGGCGGAACTGATCGCCGAGGTGTCCGACGCCGAGAAACGCCTGCTCGGCCACCCCGCGCGACCGATCGTGCTCCTGCGCACGCGCGGATCCGGCGGCGTCGCGGACCAGGTGGCGCCCGGCCTCGACGAGCTCGGGGTGATGCTGCCCTACACCCCGCTGCACCATCTGCTCTTCTCACCGGTTCCCGGGTCGCCCCCGGATGAGCATCCCCGCATCCTCGTGATGACCTCCGGGAACACCAGCGGCGAGCCGCTCTGCTTCGACAACGACGACGCCCGCGCGCGACTCGCCGGGATCGCCGACCTCTTCCTGATGCACGACCGCGACATCGCCGTGCCGTGCGAGGACTCGGTCCTGGCGGTATCCGAGGACCGGGAGGTCCCGATCCGCCGGTCACGAGGGTATGCGCCGCTCCCGATCCTGCTTCCGTCCCCGGGTCCGGTGGTGCTGGCCGTGGGGGCCGAGGTCAAGAACACCTTCTGCCTGACCCGCGAGGATCTCGCGTTCTGCTCGGCGCATCTCGGCGACATGGGCACCCTGGAGAGCAGGCGCGCGTTCGAGACCTCGGTGCGCCAGCTGACCACCATGCACCGAGCCGCGCCCGCGCTGATCGTCGCGGACGATCACCCGGGCTACTCGACCAGGCAGTGGGCGACGCGGTACGGCGAGGCGAACGAGATCGAGCTGCGCACGGTGCAGCATCACCACGCGCACGTCGCCTCCCTGCTCGCCGAGCACGGCCGCCTCGGCTCCATGGTCCTCGGCGTCGCCTTCGACGGCACCGGATACGGGTGCGACGCGACGGTGTGGGGCGGCGAGCTCCTGCTGGTCGGCCCGGACATCCTGACCGCCGAGCGGTCGGGCCACCTGCAGTCGTTCTGGCTGCCCGGCGGCGACGCCGCGGTCCGTAACCCCGCCCGCGTCGCGCTGTCGCTGCTGCACGAGGCCGGGATCCGCGAGATCGACGACCTGCCGTGCACCCGGGCGCTCGGGGCCGCGGAGCGCAGGCTCGTCGCCTCGCAACTCTCCTGCGGGGCAGGCGCCGTCCGCACGACCAGCGTCGGCCGCCTGTTCGACGGCGTCTCCTCGATGCTCGGCGTCTGCCACCGGGTGAGCTACGAGGCGCAGGCGGCCATCGAACTGGAGGCGCTCGCCCGGCAGGCCGAGAGACCCGCGCCGCTGACGATGGCGATCGACGGTGAGCAGCTGCGCCTCGACGGGCTGTTGGCCGGTCTCGTGTCCGGCCTGCGCCGGGGCGAGTCGGCGGCCTCGCTGGCGCTCGGATTCCACCAGGCGCTCGCGACCGCGACCGCGACGCTGGCCCTGCGTATCGCCGACCGGACCGGCACCGGAACCGTCGGGCTTACCGGAGGCGTCTTCCAGAACCGGCTCCTGCTGAACCTGCTGCGAACGCGATTGCAGGACAACGGCGTCGAAGTCCTCACCCATCGGCGGGTACCCGCGAACGACGGCGGGCTCTCGCTCGGCCAGGCGGTGCTCGGCCTAGCGTTCCTCGAGCGCGCCGACCGGCGCGGCACCCGAGTCGACCAACCGGAGATCGGAGCACGGCGATGACCACGACGGCGCACTCGGACGCCCCCCTGATCGACGACGATCTCTCCGCGGACCTCGCGGCCGCGGCACTGTCACTCGCCAGGAGGTTCAACGCGGGCGCCACGCTGTTGGTCATCTCGCCGCAGTGGGAGCCGCACGCCCATCACGTCGCGGTCGAGTTCGTGCACCCGGTGATCATGGGCAAGCGGGCACTGCCGTCGGTCGCGCTTGTCGAACCCGACCCGGTCGCACAGTGCCGCGTCGCCACCCGGCCCGGCGACGTGATCATCGCGGTGGCATCCGCCGACCAGCCCCAGGTGCGCGACGCGATGCGGCGCGCGCCGGCATGGGGCGCCGACACGATCTGGATCGGCTCCGGCCCGCGCCCACCCGCGGGCAGCGCCGATCACACGCTGTGGGTGGCCTCCGACGACCCGATGATCCCGGCGACGGGCAGGTTCGTGCTGATGTACCACCTGCTGTGGGAGCTGACTCACGTCTGCTTCGAACATCCCGGCCTGCTGACCCCGGACGAGGACGCGTGTGCCGACGACGGGTGCGTCACGTGCAGCGACGAGGGCAGGCTCGCCGAGGTGGTGCTGCCCCCGGACTCCGCGCTGGACACCGCGCTGGTCCGCACCGGTTCCGGCGAGGAGTCCGTCGACGTCACCGTGCTCGGAGAGGTCGAGGTGAACGACCTGATCCTCGTGCACGGCGGCGCGGCGATCACCCGCATCGACAACGCCGAGGTGTCGCGATGAGCGAGAAGGAGAGCACCAACTTCCTCTACCCCTTCATCGACGCGGAGGAGAACGACGCCGACGCGTTGCTGACCGACCTGGCGGCGTCGGCGCGCGGCAAGGCCGCCGAGAGCGCACGGCTGCAGCGGGTCTCGCTCGACGAGTGGGGTGATGGGATCACCTCGGCTGGCGTCAGGATGGCCGAGCGATTCCGCGCGGGCGCGCGGCTGTACACGTTCGGGAACGGCGGCAGTTCCACCGACGCGGCCACCCTCGCCTCGCTGTTCAGCCGGCCCGCCCGCGGTCGGCCGGTCGCGGCCTGGTCGCTCGCGGCCGATCAGGCCGTGGTCACCGCGCTGGGCAACGACGTCGGCTTCGAGCTGATCTTCTCGCGCCAGATCATCGCCCACGCCAAGCCGGTCGACATCGCCATCGCGCTGTCCACCTCCGGCAACTCCGACGATCTGATGACGGCGTTGGCCGAGGCCCGCACGCGCGGCCTCCTGACGGTCGGGTTCGCCGGCCACGACGGCGGCCGGATGTCGACCAGCAGCGACCTGGACTTCTGCTTCACCATCCGGTCTCAGAGCATCCATCGCATCCAGGAGAGCCACGCGCTGGTCGGATACCGGCTGTGGTCCTCGGTGCAGGACAACCTCGCGAAACCCGCACCGGGCCCGCGAGAGACGACAGGCGGTCCCAGATGAGCAGCTCACAGGTCGGCGACCGACCCTCGACCGCGGCCGAACGTGAAAGCCGGGTGCTCGACCGCATCGACGAGTTCCGCAAACGCCGTCCCCGCCTGCTCGAATCGGTGGTGACCCTGGCCCACGGTGCGGGCGGTAAATCCTCGGCGGCCCTGGTCGATTCCGTTTTCGTCGAGTCGTTCCGCAACCCGGAACTCGAGCAGCTCGGCGACGCCGCGGTGTTACCCCTCCCGTCGGGCGAGCGGCTCGCGTTCTCGACCGACTCGTATGTGGTGCAACCGCTGCGGTTTCCCGGCGGGTCCATCGGGAACCTGGCCGTGCACGGCACCGTCAACGACCTGGCGGTCTCGGGCGCCCGCCCGCAATGGCTCTCGGCAGCCTTCGTCATCGAGGAGGGCTTCGAGATCTCCGCGCTGCGCGAGATCGTCACCGACATGCGCGATTCCGGCCAGGCCGCCGGAATCGAGATCGTCACCGGGGACACCAAGGTGGTCGGCAAGGGCGCGGCGGACGGGATGTACATCTGCACGGCGGGCGTCGGTGTCATCCCCGCAGGGCGGGTGCTGTCCGCCGACCGGGTCCAGCCCGGCGACCGCGTCCTGGTGTCGGGCACCATCGGCGAGCACGGCATGGCGGTGATGCTCGCCCGCGGCGAGCTCGCCATCGAGGCCGACATCGACTCGGACACAGCGCCGGTGAACTCGCTCGTCGAGGCGCTGCTCGAGGCCGCGCCCTCGACCCGGTGGATGCGCGATGCCACCCGCGGCGGAGTCGGCACGGTCTGCAATGAGCTCGCGCAGGTCTCCGGCCTCGCGGTGATCCTCGACGAGCAGTCGCTCCCCGTCCAGCCGCAGGTGCTCGGCGCGTGCGACATGTTGGGGATCGACCCGCTCTACGTGGCCAACGAGGGCAAGTTCATCGCGATCGTGCCGCGCGCCGAGTCGGACGCCGCGGTCGACGCGCTGCGTGCGCAGCCCGGCGGCGCGCAGGCGGCCGTCATCGGTGAGGTGATGGCCGAGCCGCAGGGCATCGTGGCGCTGCGGACCGCGTTCGGGGGCAGCCGGATCGTCGACATGCTCGTGGGCGACCCGTTGCCGCGAATCTGTTGAGCAGCAGGAACTCCTGAAAGGAGGACGGCTATGTGCTTGGGCATACCGGGGCAGGTGGTCGACATCGTCGACGCCCAGCAGCACCTGGCCAAGGTCGACGTCAACGGGATCCGTCGGGTCATCAGCATCCGCCTACTGGCCGATGAGGGCCTGGTCGTGGGCGACTGGGTCCTGGTGCACGTCGGGTTCGCGATGTCGAAGATCGACGAGGCCGAGGCGCAGGTGACGCTGGACCAGGTCCAGAAGATGGGCGCCGACTACACCAACGAGATCGACGCGTACAACTCGTCCGAAATCGCCTGATCTCGGGCATCTTCCGTCAGCGAGGAACGCACGATGAAATTCGTAGACGAATTCCGTGATCCGGCCGCAGCCCGCGCACTCGTGAGGTCCATCACCGACCTCGCGGGCACCGACGAGTTCAAGTTCATGGAGGTGTGCGGCGGCCACACCCACACTATCTACCGCCACGGCATCGAACACCTGCTGCCACCGACCGTGGAACTGGTGCACGGCCCCGGCTGTCCGGTGTGTGTCATCCCGATGGGCAGGGTCGACGACGCGATGTCGCTCGCGGAACAGCCGGGGGTCATCTTCACGACCTTCGGCGACATGATGCGGGTGCCCGGTTCGCGGGGCAACCTGATCGAGGCGAAGGCAAGGGGCGCCGACGTCCGCTTCGTGTACTCGCCGCTCGACGCGCTCAAGATCGCCGTGGACAACCCCGACCGGGAGGTGGTGTTCTTCGCGGTCGGCTTCGAGACCACCGCACCGTCCACCGCGGTGACGCTGGTGCGCGCCCGGCAACTCGGCGTCGACAACTTCACCGTGTTCTGCAACCACGTCACGATCGTCCCGCCGATCAAGGCGATTCTCGAATCCCCCGACCTACGGCTCGACGGCTTCCTCGGCCCCGGTCACGTGTCGACCGTCGTCGGCACCAGGCCGTACCGCTTCGTGCCGGAGGTGTACGGCAAACCGATGGTGGTGGCCGGGTTCGAACCGCTAGACATCCTCGCCTCCGTGCACATGCTGTTGCAGCAGCACCGGGAGGGCAGGTGCGAGGTGGAGAACCAGTACACCCGCGTGGTCAGGACCGAGGGCAACACCCAGGCACTGAAACTGATGGCCGAGACCTTCGAGCTGCGGCCGCATTTCGAATGGCGCGGGCTCGGTTTCATCTCGCAGAGCGCGCTGAAGGTGCACCGCGACTACGCCGAGTTCGATGCCGAGGAGAAGTTCTCGATGCCGGGCGTACGGGTCGCCGATCCGAAGGCGTGCCAGTGCGGCGAGGTGCTCAAGGGCGTCATCAAGCCATGGGAGTGCAAGGTCTTCGGGACCGCGTGCACGCCGGAGACCCCGATCGGGACCTGCATGGTCTCGCCCGAGGGCGCCTGCGCGGCGTACTACAACTTCGGCCGACTGCATCGCGAGACCGCGATGCTGGTCGGCAAGAACACGGAGGGTTGAGTGCCGAGCCCGCCCGGTCACCGGCTGTTCGCGCAATACGCCTACGCCCCCAACGCGCTCGGCTACTGCGGCCCCGCGGACGCGCGCGCCCTGGAGGCCGTCGCGTGCGGCGACGGGATGGGTGCCGACGGGCCCGTCGCGGACGTGCCTGCGCTGGCAGCCAGGTTCAGCGGCGCCTGGCCGTACCAACAGGTCATCGCCGAGATGTCGGGGCGCACCGACCCGTTGGACGCGTCGGTGGTGCGTGCCTACTGGACCGGCAACGAGCTGACCGACGAGATCGACCGCGAAGGCTTCGGCCGGGAGCTACTGGCCCGGCTGGCACCGTCGGCCGGGCACTACTGGAAGCACCTCAGCTCGAACGATCCGACAGAGGACCTGCTCGCCGAGGCCGCGCCGACGCACGGCTTCCACGTCTTCGGCGTCTATCCGTGGTCCCGGCTGCTCGGCTCCGGTGTGCCGCAACCCCTCCAGGTGCTCGACTCCTGCCGGATCACCTGCGGGACGGTGATCGAGGTGCGGGCCGAGGACGTCGTGGTCCGCGCGCGGCGGCTCACCTACGACGGCGCGCTCGCGCTCGGCGACGAGCAGGATCGGCCGGTCCGCCATCGGGTGGCGGGAGGCGCTTTCGTCCCCGATCTCCGCCGGGGCGACACGGTTGCGGTGCACTGGGACTTCGTCTGCGACAGGCTGACCCCTGAGGACGCCGACCGCCTGCGGTACTGGACCGGGTGGCAGCTCGCGCACACCAATCGCCGTCTCGAACGGACCGAGGCCGCGGACTGAGTGCCGCGGTGCACGAAGATCAACGAAACACGGTGCTGGAATCAGGCTTCGCGAGCGAGCCTGGAGCAGAAGCCGAGCATGACGACGCCTGCGGCGGTGTCGATCGTTCGTCGAACCGCGGGTCGTTCGAAACGTTGGCGCAGTGAACCCACGAACGCGACGACGAGCAAGCACCACAGGGTTCCGAGAAATGGCAGGGTCCAGGCGTGCAACAGCCAGACCCACCAGGGCGCGTCCGGCTGCACGAACTGCGGCAGCAGTGACAGGTAGAAGACGAAGATCTTCGGGTTGGTGGCGTTGCAGAGGAATCCCTGCCGGTACCCGGTCCATCGGGCAGGCCCGGTTTCGGCCGAGGTGGCGGCGTAGTGACCTCGGGCCGCGCTGAGCAGCATCGAACACCCGATCCAGGCGAGGTAGGCGATTCCGAACCACTTGATCGCGAGGAAGATCGGGTGCACACGGATGATGACGCTCGCGATGCCGAACGAGACGAGCAGACCTTGGACTGCCGCGGCGGAGCTGACCCCGAACGTGGTGGCGATCCCATACCTGCGCCCGCCGGAAACGCTGTTGCGCACGATCAGCGCGAAATCCGCGCCCGGCGTCAGCACCAGCACGACGGCGACCGCGAGGAACACCCACGAGTAGGTCACGCTGGCACCCTAGCCAACCCCCGCTCGCGGAACCCGGGGTTCAGCCGTGCTCCTCGACTCGGCGATCAGCGCAGCGTGGCGTTGTAGACCGCGAGGTGCGAGCGCACCAGCTCCAGGCCCGCTGCGTCGTCGAGCGGAATCGGGTCGCGCACCACGGACATCAGGTCGGTCAGCGCGACCGGCGGGTCCGCGTCCGCGCGAATGGTCATGACCACCGAGAACCGGTCCTCGTCGTTGCGGGCCCGGTACTTGATGCCTCGCACCTCGGAACCGTTCACCACCGCCGCCGCCCACTGCTGGGTCCGCGGATAGTCGACGGGATCGCATTTCGTGAGCCACGTGTCCTGACCGATGGCGGCCAGGTGACGGCCGTGCAGCAGCGCAACCGGGAACTCGGTGGTCACCTGCACCTGCGACAGCACCCGCCCGTCGAGCTTCTTCCTGCGCAGGATCCGGGGCACGTTGTCGTCGAGCGGGAGTGAGCGGCAGTAGGTCTCGGCGATGCACACCGAGATGTCGTCACCGAAGTAGCTGTAGTGGAACGAGCCGTCCGGGGAGTCGAACCGGCCGCCGTGGACGGGATGAGCCGGGGTCCGGTTCAGGGACAGCACGTGTCGATCCGGGGCGCAGGAATGGATGCGCCACAGCTTCGTTCCGGCAGGGATCGACGCCACCTCTGCGGTCACCGCGGGTGGGGGTACCCGGTTAGGCAATGTCGTCCTCGACCTCGGCCCGGACCAGGGCGGCGACCTGGTCGAGGTCGCCCGCTTCGAGCAGGTCCACCGGCGAGGTGCGGCCCGCGGCGGCGGGATTGGGCGAGAGCCACCAGGACGCCACGCCCCACGGGTCGTCCTCGGCTCCGAGCGCGGCGTTGCTCCTGCGGATCAGTTCGATCGCGTCCTCGGGCAGCGAGAACTGGAACTCCGGGTAGCGGTATCGCCTGCCCTGCTTGAGGCCGATGATCTGTCCGGCCCGCTTGCGCAGTGCGTCGCTCGGGTTGGCCCAGGTCTTGCGGTATTTGACGGCGACCTCGCCCGCGGAGAGGTGCGGGAAGGACAGGATGTACTCGACGGCATCGCGCATCACCGTCTTCTCGTCGAGGACGTTGCCCGGGTCGATGAGGTCGAGGATCGGATCGTCGCCGTCGACCTGGCCGGCCAGCAGCAGGTGGGAGACCCGACCCGCGACCAGGCTCAGGGTGGGACGGCTGGCCAGTTCGGATCGGATGAGCTCGATGAGGTCGTGGTCGCTGACCGAACCGCCGACGGCGGTCAGCCTGCGCGAATGGTCGCGGTGACGCTCCGGGACCCCGCGGGCGCGTGCTGCACTGTTCGACATGTCTGCCTCCCGGGACGCCTGGCTGATCTATCTAGATTACTAGTATAGATCCTCCTGGGTACGCCCGCGACCCTCACGTCGACTGTTCGTTCGGTTCCCGGGGCCGCCCCATCAACTCGAGCCCGGCCAGGGCACTCTGCGCCCCCGCCGCATCGGTCTTCTCGACCGCGAACCCCATGTGGATGATGATCCAGTCCCCCGGCTCGAACACGTCGTCGGGCAGCATCCCCACGTTGATCTTGCGGTGCTCACCCGCGACGTCGACCAGCGCCAACTGATCGCCGTAGCCGTCGAGCATGCGCACCACCTGACCCGGTATCCCCAAGCACATCCGCTCAGCCCTCCTCACCCGGATCCGCGGCGGCCGCAGGCGCCCAACGCGGCGGATCCTCGACCAACTCGAGCACTGCCGCGACCGCGTCGTCCACGACCGAGGCCACCTCCGGCGACAATCCGATGCCGTCCGCGACGGAGCGCACCTCGCAGCCGACCACGACCGTCCGGGGCGCGGTGCCGCCGAGCGCGTCCAGGCTCGCGAAGACCGACGCCGGGTCCATGCCGTGGGCATCGAGCCCACCGCCCACGCCGCCGCGGTCCGGATCGACCTCGAAGACCCGGATGATGCCCGGCGCGCCGCGATCCGGCAGCGCGTCCACCAGGACGAGGGCATCCCAGCCGTCCAGTAGGTCGTAGGCCAGGTGAACGCCCCGAATGCCGTAGTCCACCAGCCGGACCCCATCCGGGGTCGGCAGCGGGTCGCTCGGGCGCCCGCGCTCGGCCAGCCGTCTCAGCACCTCGGGGCCGAACCCGTCGTCACCGAGAAAGATGTTCCCGATTCCGGCGACCAGCACCCGCCGTCGTCCGCTCACCGATCTCTCCGCGCGCTGCCGTCGCCGTCACATGTGACGCATGCGTAGGTAGCGCCTGACGTCGGGAACCGAACGCACGCCGACGATCACGCCTACGGCGACCAGCGCCACCACGAGCACCGTCGCGATCTGCCCCACTGTTTCCATCGCTAGTTCTCCTTCCTGCCCGATTCATCGCCGCCGAGCGGTTCCAGCTCGTCCGGGGCGAAGTAGAGGTAACGCCCGTACCAGTCGTGCAGGTCCGCGGCTGGATCGTCATCGATGACCACGCCGACGTGGGTGTTGCCGTCGACGTCGGCGTGCACCGACGCGACCCTGGCCGTCCTGCCGTCGAAGAAGAGGTCCTGCGCGTCGGCACGGCGGGACGGGTGCAGCCGCACCGCGCTGCCCTTCGCGACCCGGACACCGTTCACCGACACCGCGTCCACGTCCGGCCGCACACTCCCGTCGGCCGCCGGATCCCACCAGGGAACCCCCTCGGGCACTTCGGGTATCAATCCCTGATCGAGCCGCGGATCACGGAAGACGCCGTGCAGCCGCTGCATCGCCTCCGGCGTCATCGCATCGCAGCGGTCGACGATCTGCGCGGCCAGCGGATCGGTGGCGCGCGCCTGCGACTTCTCCTCGTCGGTCATCGCCATCACCCTCAAGGTGAGGATCTCGTCGATCTCGGTGGAGTCGAAGAGCGCGCCGCCGCTCTGCGCGGCGACCTCCGGATAGTCGTACAGGATGATCGGCGAGATCAACACCGTGTCCGTCGCGCCGCGCGTGCCTGCCAGCACCGGGAAGCAGCGGTGATGGACGACCCGGGCCACGGGGCCCGCCGCCGCATCCGGCGGTTCGAGCAGGGAGACGAACGACCCGCCGCGGACGGTCACGATCGCATGCGCGCCGATCAGCGACCTCGCGATGGCGAGATCCTTGTCGACCGTGTCCGGCCCGGTGTTGCGCACCTCCACCGTCAGCCGGGTGAAGCGGTCGTCCTCCGCGGCGCCCAGAGTCACCGTGGCGGCGATCGGGAGCCGGGACCGGACTATCCGTCCCGCGGTGGATCCGTCCGGCGCGAGCAGCTCCTCGGTGTCCGTGCCGCCCGCCACATCAACCGGAAAGTCCCTGGCCGCCGCGAGTTCCGACACCGCCACCGCGGGGAGTTCGATCTCCCGCTCGACGGCCTCGTCCCAGCTGAGCCACGACCGCGCCCCCACCACCAGCTCGTCCACCGCGCGGTATCCGCCCGCACCCGACGGCTCCTGCACGCGGCGGGCCTGCAGCTGCAGGAAGCGCAGCGTCACGGTGACCCGTGCCGCGTGTTCCCCCTCCGCCGCGCCGCGCGCCAGCACGCATTGCGCGGACAACGACGGCTCCTCGCCGACGCCCGCGGCCGCCGCGCCTGGTGGACCGAGCACACCGAACTGCCAGCGCGACTGGTTCTTTCGCGAGCTCGCCCGGTACGGATAGAGCAGGTAGCCCTCGTACAACACCGCGTCGGCTACGGCGCGGACCCGGGTTCCGACATCGGCGGTGGTCACCGGGCCTGCTCCCGCGTCTGCGCGAGCAGCTCCGTGACGGCCTCGTCGAGGCCGACCAGGCCCAGCGCGGACTTGTACTCGGCCAGCGCCTCGATGGTGTCCTTGCTGAGGCGCACCCAGCCGGTGTTCGGGAAGTGCATCCGGATCAGGTCCCGCCACACCGAGACCGGGAGGTCGTAGCGGTCCTCGCGATCCCACGGGATCTGCTGGACCCCGAATCCCCCTGCGCCCTTCGTGAACACCGTGCCGCTGAACAGGAACACCAGCGGGACGGTCCCCTCCCGGAGGGCGTGCAGGTACTTCGCCGCCGCCACCTCGAAGTCGTAGGTGCACGGCATCGGCAGGGTCGCCTCGCAGGTCTCGGCGAAACCTTGCACCAACGCCGCGCACTGCAGCCACACGAACGACCGCTGCGTCGAGGACCACCGCTCCCGGCTGCCGAACAGGTCCGTCAGCCCCGCGGCCTCGGCGTCGGTGTATCGCCGTCGGTGCGGCTCGATGCGCACCTGGCAGCGCAGCGCGATGGCGTGCACCGGCGAGTCGGCGCTCACCGCCACCCGCGCGGAGAGGATCGGGGCCACCGCATACGGCTCCGGGGCGACATCGAGGACGGCGAACGACACCTCGCTCACGGCGCCTCACCGCCACTGAGTTCCTGGCGGGCACCGCCGGCGTGTGACCGACCGGCGCGGGCCGCGACCCCCGCGAAGAAGTCGTCGATGTACCCGCGCGCCTCCTGACCGCCGTCGAAGCCGCGCCACAGCATGCGCAGTCGACCGACGAACTCGTAGCACGCGTCGATCGGGACCAGGAAACACTGCGCCTGGCCGCGCCCCTCCTCCGGCATCCGGATCAACACCGCCTCGACGTCGTCGGCCGCCGTGTCCAGCTCCGGATTCGCCGCGCGCACGGCGTTCCACGCGTCGAGCGGCAGCTCCGACTCGGTGGCCCCAGCCGGACCGGGGTAGAACGCGACCATCCGACCGAGGACCGAGTTACGGAAGAAGAAGGCCAGTCCCACCGGGATCTCGAGTTCGTCCCAATGGCCGGGGCCGAGCTCGAATCCGGGGAACGCGAGATAGCGATCCGGGACGGCGCGGTACCGCAGCGCGGCCTCCTGGTCGGTGAACAGCAGGTAGCAACCGCGGCAGACGCACATCAACGCTCGTCCCTCCACGTTGACCACGTGCTGATGGCGTTCGTCGATCGCCTCCGCGCACATCTCACAGCGCTCGCCCGGCTGCGGAGCCGGGCGGGTCGCCGTGATGCGTTTGAGCGCCGAGAAGGGAGTGCTCATCCGCTCACCCCCACCGGCACCGCGACCGAGCGCACGCCGTCCCGGACCAGCACCGGCAGCGGCTCGAGGTGCAGGTCGCCGTCGTCGAGCCCGGCGCCCGCATGCACGACGTCGTAATGGGCGCGGCAGGTCGGACACCGCAGGACGGCATCGCCCACCGGATGGCCTGCGCGCCGCGCCAGGGCGGCGCCCGCCAGCGAGTGCGTGCACACCGGGCAGCGGTCCCGGTACGCCAGCAGGTCGGCGCCGATTCGGCAGACCAGGATCGGCAGACCCCCGACCACGAACCCACCCACCTCGCCGGGCGCGAGCTGCTCCAGTTCCGGCGCCGGACACCACGTTCCTGCGGGGCCGTCCGTGGCGTGCACGTGCGAGAACAGCGATTCGGCGGCGATCAGCCCAGGCTCCGAGTCTGGCTGCGCGGCGACCACCTCGATCGAGGCGATCTCCGGCGCCGCGGCGAGCACCGCGTCCTGCACGGCCAGTTCCAGCGTCACCGACGAGGAAGGGCAACTCCGGCAGCTGCCGGTCAACTGCAGGCGCACCACCCCGGCGCCGTCGGCGGGCCCGCGTTCGCCCGGGAACGCGATGCCCATCAACTCCACGTCCCCGCCGTGCGAGCCGAGATAGGGCCGCACGCTGTCGAGCGCGGCACGCACCCGGGTCTGCACGTCGTGCGGGTGCAGGCCGTGCACCAGCAGCAGGCTCGCCACCAGGTCGTCGGCGGCGAGCCACTCGGCCCCGCCCTCCACGTGGTCGCCGAGGATCTGCACGACCCGCTCCAGCCCCTCGCCGTAGAGGTCGACAACCTCGCGCACCAGCTGTTCGGCACGCTCGCGCGCCGCGGTCCCGCCGGCCGAGCTGGCCTCGAGAAGCGTCTCTATCCGGTCACCCGCCGCGCGCCACCGTGCTTCCTCGTCACCTGCCGCCGGGCCGTTCACCGTCACTCTCCGGTCGAGTACTGCGTCGGCGAGTGCAGCTTCTCCAGGGTCTTGCCTGCGCCGAGGTACATGTGCACGCCACAGGGCAGACAGGGGTCGAAGCTGCGGACGGTCCGCATGATGTCGATCCCCTTGAAGTGATCGCGATCGTTCTCCTCGAAGATCGGCTGTCCCTGCACCGCGTCCTCGTACGGCCCCGGCGTGCCGAGGCTGTCGCGGGGGCTGGCGTTCCACGGGGTCGGCGGATAGGGGTGGTAGTTCGCGATCTTCCCGTCCCTGATCACCATGTGGTGGGAGAGCACGCCACGAACCGCCTCGGTGAACCCGCAGCCGATGCCCTCGTCGGGGACGTCGAACTTCTCCCAGGTCTTGGTGCGCCCGGCCCGGATCTCCTCGAGGGCCTTCTCCGCGAAGTGCAGTGCGCACGCGGCCGCGTACGCCTGGAAGTAGGTGCGCGCGCGGTTGCGTTCGATGGTGTTGCTGCCGTACTCCGGGATCTTCCACTCCAGCGAAACCGGGCCCTTGAGCGCGGTTTTCGGGAGGTTGATCTGCACGCTGCGGCCGGTGGCCTTGACGTACCCGATGTCGACGAGCCCGGCCAGCGCCGTCGACCACAGGCGGGCCAGCGCCCCACCGCCGGTGTCCAGTGCCAGGTGGTCGGTGCCGTCGAACCACCTGGGCGACATCACCCAGCTGTACTTGTCCTCGAGGTCGCGCTTCTGCGGCTGCGGGTTGGTGTGCTGGTTCCACGGGTGCCGCCGGTCGACCGGATTGCCCAGCGGGTCCTGCTTGACGAAGGTCTCCTGGTCGGTCCAGTCGTCGTAATACGACGAGCCCAGCAGGATCCGGATGCCCAGGTTGATGTCGACGAGATCGGTGGTGACCAGCTTGCCGTCGACGACGACCCCTGGGGTGACGAACATCTTCCGTCCCCAGTTCGTCATGTCCTTGTACTCGAAGTTGCAGTGCTCGGGATCCTGGAACGAGCCCCAGCAACCGAGCAATGTCCGGCGCAGCCCCACCTTCTCGTAGCCAGGCAGCGCCTCGTAGAAGAAGTCGAACAGGTCGTCGTGCATGGGCACGACCTTCTTCATGAACTCCACGTATCGCATCAAGCGGGTCATGTAGTCCGTCATCAGCTGGATGGTGGCCACCGTCCCGACCCCGCCCGGGTACAGCGTGGACGGGTGGACGTGCCGACCCTCCATGAGGCAGAACATCTCTCGGGTCGACCGGCTGACCTGGAGCGCCTCACGATAGAACTCGCCGGTGAACGGGTTCAGCGAGCGCATGATGTCCGCGATCGTGCGGTACCCGTGCTCGCCTGCCCCCGGCGCCTTGGTGTTCTCGGCCTTGGCGAGCACACCGGGGTTCGTCTCCGACACCATCTTCTCGCAGTAGTCCACCGCGACGAGGTTCTCCTGAAAGATGTTGTGGTCGAACATGTACTCGGCGGCCTCACCGAGGTTGACGATCCACTCCCCGAGGTGCGGTGGCTTCACGCCATAGGCCATGTTCTGCGTGTAGCAGGAACACGTCGCGTGGTTGTCACCGCAGATGCCGCAGATGCGGCTCGTGATGAAGTGCGCGTCGCGGGGATCCTTGCCCTTCATGAACAACGAGTAGCCGCGAAAGATGGACGAGGTGCTGTGGCACTCCACCACCTCGCGGTTGTCGAAGTCGATCTTGGTGTAGATGCCGAGGCTGCCCACGATGCGGGTGATCGGATCCCAGGCCATCTCCACGAGGCCGCCGGGGTCCGTCTGCTTGTGCGACGGCTCGGGGATGATCTCTGTCATCGAATTGCCTCTCGACAGGTCGAGCTACCAGGTACGTACTGCTCCCGTTTCGAGCGTGGAACCCGGATTGCGCCAACGCGGTTCCTTGTCCACCGTTCGTCCTGTCACGTGACGCAGGCGCCGGATGACGGAGCCATAGAGCCCCGACGCCGTGCTCGAGACCAGGCCGCCGGGCGGCTCGTCCATGAACGGCATGAACTTGTCGGGGAAACCGGGCATGGTGCACCCGATGCAGATACCGCCGACGTTCGGGCATCCGCCGAGCCCGTTCATCCAGCCGCGCTTGGGGACGTTGCACTTGACCACCGGGCCCCAGCACCCGAGCTTCACCAGGCATGTCGGCGATCCGTACTCGGTCGCGAACTCACCCTGCTCGTAGTAGCCACCGCGGTCGCAACCCTCGTGCACCGTGGCACCGAAGAGCCACTGCGGGCGCAACGCCTCGTCGAGCGGGATCATCGGGGCCTGATCGGTCGCCATGTACAGCAGATACGTCAGCGTCTCGGACAGGTTGTCCGGCTGGATCGGGCAGCCGGGCACACAGACGATCGGGATCCCGGCCTTGGACTTCCATTCCCAGCCGAGGTAGTCGGGCACACCCATCGCGCCGGTGGGATTGCCCGCCATCGCGTGGATTCCACCGTACGTCGCGCAGGTTCCGGCCGCGACGATCGCGGTCGCCTTCGGTGCGAGACGGTCGAGCCACTCGCTCGTCGTCACGGGTTGTCCGGTGGCCGGGTCACTCCCGAAGCCGCACCAGTAACCCTCGTCGTGCAGCTTCTCGTTCGGGATCGATCCCTCGACCACCAGCACGAACGGTTCGAGTTCGCCGCGATCGGCCTTCCAGAACCACTCGAGGAAATCGTCGGCACCGCCGGCCGATCCGCACTCGAAATCGATCAGGGGCCAGTGGACGGCGATCTTGGGCAGGCCCGGAAGGGCACCGAGGGCGATCTCCTCGATGCTGGGCTGGGTGGCAGCAGTCAGTGCCACCGAATCGCCATCACAACTGAGACCCGCGTTGATCCACAGCACGTGGATCAACGTTTCTTCGGCTTTGACTGCCGCCTCCGTTGGCATCAGTGCCGCTCTCCGGGGCAGGGCTGTGCCCCTACGTCATCGGAGTCGACCCTCGGCCCACTTGTATGACGCTTCTCACGGTCTACACCCGCAGGAAGGACGCTGTCAACGGTCGCAGGTTCGTCACGGCGCCCCTACTGCGCGGCAACCCATGTGTACCAATCGATTACGCCCTCGCCCGACTTGGCCGACACCGGCACGATCTGGACGTCCGGGTTCACCGACCGCGCGTGTCGCGCACACGCCCCGAGATCGAAGTCGACATACGGCAACAGATCGGTCTTGTTGATGATCACCACCCCCGCGGCCGCGAACATGTGCGGGTACTTGAGCGGCTTGTCCGACCCCTCGGTCACCGAGATCACGACCACCTTGCTGCGCTCGCCGAGATCGAAGAGTGCGGGGCAGACGAGGTTGCCGACGTTCTCCACGAACAGCAACGAGCCGGACGGCGGGTCGAGCGTGTCGAGGGCATGCCGCATCATCTCGGCGTCGAGGTGACAGCCGGCACCGGTGTTGACCTGCACCACCGAGCATCCGGTGGCCTTGATCCGTTCGGCGTCGAGCAACGTCTCCTGGTCACCCTCGATGACGGAGATCGGGCGCCCGCCGCCCAGTTCACGGATGGTTCGCTCGAGCAACGTCGTCTTGCCCGCGCCCGGCGAACTGGTCATGTTGAAGGCGAGGATGTCGCGGGCGGCCAGCCACTCCCGAACCTCCTGCGCGAGCAGGTCGTTCTTCGCGAGCACCTTCTGTTCGAGCGAGATCGTCTCGGTCTGCGGCAGGTGTTCATGCGGATGATCGTCACCGTGGTCGTGCGGGTGAGCATGATCATGCGAGTGGGCAGGGTCGTGTGGATGAGCATGATCGTGTGAGTGGGCAGGGTCGTGACCGGCATGGTCCTGAGGCACCGTGATCACCGCACCCGCGTGGTCGCCGCATCCGCATGTTGCACACATAGCTCAGCTCACTTCCATCGACATGATCCGCAGTTCGCGACCCGAGAGGATCTCCACGTCCGCGCTCCCACAGCGACACAGCACAACCAGATCGGTCAGCTCGAAATCCGCCCCGCATCCGCGACAGTGCGCCCTACCCGGCGGCTGATCGATCTCCAGGCTGGCACCCTCCATCACCGTGCCCTCGGTCGCCAGCTCGAAACAGAACTGCATCGAATCGGGGACCACCGCGCAGAGCGTCCCCACCTCGATCGTGACCCGCCGCACCCGCCTGCCCGCCGCACGCTCGCACACCGCGTCGACGACGCTCTGGGTGATCGACATCTCGTGCATCACGGCCTCGCTCCGGCCTCGGTGGAACTCACCCTAGGACGCGGCCACCGAGGGCACAACGGTTCGTCACTCGGGTGACGCCGCCTTCTCCGGCAGCGGCGACGCCGTTCGCTCGGGCCGCATCGCCGCCGCGAGCCCGGACTCCCAGCGCGCCTGAACGCCGCCGTACTGCCACACCAGCACGGCGGTCAGCCAGGTGCCGATGAACAGCCCGACGATGATGAACCCCATCGCCCCGAGATCGAGTCCGCCGATCCACCCGAGCAGTCCGTCGGTGACATCGAACTTCGCGGTGAGGATCGAGATGATCTCCTGCGCGCCGATGAGCATCGCCACCACCACCGACAGCCCCGTGACCACGAGGTTGTAGTAGATCTTGCGCAGCGGCCGGGCCAGCGCCCAGCCGTACGCGAAGTTCATGAACGAGCCGTCGATCGAATCGAACAACGTCATGCCCGCGCAGAACAGGATCGGCAACACCAGGATCGAGTACCAGGGCAGCCCGGTCGCGGCCGCACCCCCCGCGATGACGAGCAG
Source organism: Rhodococcus sp. NPDC055112 (assembly GCF_053607505.1). Classification (NCBI taxonomy): domain Bacteria; kingdom Bacillati; phylum Actinomycetota; class Actinomycetes; order Mycobacteriales; family Nocardiaceae; genus Rhodococcus; species Rhodococcus sp. NPDC055112. Next base: position 92,421 of record NZ_JBSGTR010000004.1, on the reverse strand, counting down.
CCCCACCTCGGTGACCGTGTCGAAGCCCATCCCGAAGAGCAGCCCAACCGGATACATGTGCCACGGTGCACGGACCGCGGCGACCACCGGCTTCAGCACCCTGTTGAGGGCTCCCCGATTGTCCAGTTCCCGTTCCAGCCGAGCCTCGTCGTAGGCGCCCCTCCTCATCTCGCGGAACACCCGGTAGATCGCGATCAACGACATCAGGTTGAGCAGGCCGATGAGCAGCAGAAACGACCCCGAGACCAGGGTGCCGAACACCCCCGTCCATCGCGTGAGATCGGAGTCGTCGTCGGACAGGCTCGCGGCGAGCTCCCGCACTCCGACCGCGAGCAGGGCCACGAGCACGAAGACGATCGTGGAATGCCCGAGTGAGAACCAGAATCCGACCGACATCGGCTTCTTGTTCTCCGCGACGAGCTTCCTCGTGGTGTTGTCGATGGCCGCGATGTGATCGGCGTCGAAGGCGTGGCGCATGCCGAGCGTGTACGCGGTGACACCGAGCCCGACGCCGAACGCGGAGCCGTGCACCGTGTAATGCCCGGGAACGACGAAGGCGAACAGCACACCCCAGCCGAGGACGTTGAGGGCGAGCACCGTGACCGCCATGCCGACGAGGCTGCGTCGCTCGCCGCGGTCGAGGTCGCGCCATGCGCCCGCCAGTCCCGTGCGTGCGAAGCGGGATGTCACGGTCATGACGTTCCTCGATGGGCGCGAGAACCGAGCCGATGCCGTCACTCAGCGTACGCCTGCTCAGTTGTTCATTTGAAGCCCCGGACCGGCGGTTTCGGACGCACACCCGTTGACGCCGGCACACCCCCATTGCTTGCACAAAGGGGGTGTGCGGACGGCAGAAGGTGTGTGGGAACGTACCCCTAGGCGGATGGCACCTTGTCGAGGAAGCCGAGTACATGGATCAACCGTCCGTCCGCGTCGCGCTCGATCACGTCGAACCCCTCGATCAGGTCCTCCGCACCTGCGGGCCCGAGCTGCCAGCCGAACCTCGCCTGGTCGTGATGGCCGTCGACCGGGCCGTTGAGCCGGAAGCTCATCCCGGCGAACTGCTGCTGCACGGCACCGATGGTGGCGTCGATCTCGGCCCGGCCGATGGCCGCGGCCATCGGGTCCACGTACCGGCCGTCGGCCGCCCACAGCGCGTCGACAGCGGCGCGACGCCGGTCCGCATCGGTCTCGTTCCACACCGCGATGTACTGGGCCGCAAGGTTTTCGAAGGTCATGTCGTCGCTCCTGTCGGATGTCGCGGTGGCCGCCTCGGCCTCCGTCGGAACACAACTCTGACCGCCCTGGTGCGCCGCGTCGATTACCTCCGAGGTAATGGCGGCGCTTCCCGGGCCGACCTAGGGTTGCCTCATGACCACCCTCATCGAGGCCCAGCAGCCGGTCGGCACGCTGCTCCGACGTTGGCGTGAGCGGCGCAGGCTCAGTCAGCTGGACCTCGCCTCCCGGGCAGAGGTCTCGGCCCGTCACGTGAGCTTCCTCGAGACCGGCCGGTCGAGGCCGACCAAGGCGATGCTGCTCAAGCTCAGCGAACAGCTCGAAATTCCTCTGCGGGATCGGAATTCACTGCTGTTGGCCGGCGGCTATGCCCCGGCCTACCCCGAGCACCAGCTCTCCGACCTGCCGATGGCCGCGGTGGCCGACGCGATCGCGGCGATCCTCGGTGCGCACCTGCCCGCCCCTGCCGTCGTCGTCGACCGGCACTGGAACATGATCGACGGCAACGCCGCGGTCGCGATGTTCACCGAGGGATGCGCGCTCCACCTGCTCGAACCGCCCGTCAACGTGCTGCGATTGAGCCTGCATCCGGAGGGCATGGCACCCCGGATCGTCAATCTCGGCCAGTGGCGCAGCCACCTGCTGCACCGGCTCGACCACCAGATCGCCACCACCGGGGACCCGTTCCTCGCCGCGTTGGCCGACGAACTGTCGGCCTACCCCGGCGCCGAGTCGCCGACCGACCACGACCCGAATGCCCTGGTGGTGCCGCTCCGATTCGCCACGCCGGGAGGCGAACTGGCTTTTCTCAGCACCACCACGGTGTTCGGCACGCCGATGGACGTCACGGTCGCCGAGCTGGCGATCGAGACCTTCTACCCCGCCGACGCGCCGACCGCCGCGGCGCTCGCCGAGGTCGTCAGATGACGCCCATCGCGAGCATCGCGTCCGCCACCTTGACGAAACCGCCGATGTTCGCGCCGAGGACGTAGTCGCCCGGCTTGCCGTACTCCTCCGCGGTCGCGACACAGCGGCCGTGGATGTCCGACATGATCTTCGAGAGCCGCTCGTCGGTGTAATCGAAATGCCAGGAGTCGCGAGAGGCGTTCTGCTGCATCTCCAACGCCGAGGTCGCCACGCCGCCCGCGTTCGCGGCCTTGCCGGGCGCGAACGCGACGCTCGCGCCGCGCAGCACCTTGAGCGCCTCGGGAGTGGTGGGCATGTTCGCGCCCTCGGCGACGACCTTGACGCCGTTCTCGACCAGGGTCAGTGCGCCCTTCTCGTCGAGCTCGTTCTGGGTGGCGGACGGGATGGCGACCTCACAGGGCACGTCCCAGATCGATCCGCCCGCAACATATGTGGCGGACGGAACGGTGTCGACGTAATCGCAGATCCGGCCGCGCCGGACCTCCTTGATCTCCTTGAGCAGCTCCAGGTCGATGCCGGACTCGTCCACGATGTAGCCGGCCGAATCCGAGCACGCCACCACGGTGCCGCCGAGCTGGTGCACCTTCTCGATCGCGTAGATCGCCACGTTGCCGGAACCGGAGACCACGACCCGCTTGCCGTCCATGCTGGTTCCGGCCGTCTTGAGCATCTCGGCGACGAAGTAGGCGGCGCCGTAACCGGTCGCCTCCTTGCGCACCTGCGAGCCACCCCAGGTCAGACCCTTGCCGGTGAGCACGCCGGACTCGTAGGAGTTCGTCAGCCGCTTGTACTGACCGAACAGGTAGCCGATCTCGCGGCCACCGACGCCGATGTCGCCCGCGGGCACGTCGGTGTACTCACCGATGTGCCGGTGCAGCTCGGTCATGAACGACTGGCAGAACCGCATGATCTCCGCGTCGGAGCGACCCTTGGGATCGAAGTCGGAGCCGCCCTTGCCGCCGCCGATCGGCAGTCCGGTCAGCGCGTTCTTGAAGATCTGCTCGAAGCCGAGGAACTTCACGATGCCGAGGTTGACGCTCGGGTGGAAGCGGAGGCCGCCCTTGTACGGTCCGAGCACGCTGTTGTACTGCACCCGGAATCCGCGGTTGACATGCACGTTGCCGTTGTCGTCGGTCCACGGCACTCGGAAGATGATCTGACGCTCCGGCTCGCACAGCCGCTCGATCAGCGCGCCGTCGGCGTAGTTCGGGTGCCGCTCCAGCACCACTGTGAGCGATTCGAAAACCTCGGCGACGGCCTGGTGGAACTCCGGCTCACCGGCGTTGCGTCGGACAACTTCCTCGAAGTACTTGTCGACGCGCTCACGGACATGCCCACTCACAGCGGCCGCCCTCCTCATTTATCTGCAGGGATGGAAAGTAAAGACAATCACAAGACTTCCTCACTGCGACATGCGGGTCTCCGTGATCCGCGTCGCCACGGTGACCGATCCCACACCGTGCCGCGGGCGCGACACGGGTGGGCGTGGACCTGACTTGCCGGGACGGGAGGTGGGCCTGGGACTACCGTGAGATTCGTCATCGGAGATCTGCGGAGGAGCGTCAATGAGCATCCAGACGGTGGAATCGCACCGCCATCGCGTCGTGGTCATCGGTTCCGGTTTCGGCGGCCTGTTCAGTGCGCAGGCACTCAAACGCGCCGACGTCGACGTCACCCTCATCGCTCGCACCACCCACCACCTCTTCCAGCCGCTGCTCTACCAGGTGGCGACCGGCATCCTCTCGGTCGGCGACATCGCCCCCGCGACCCGCCTGGTCCTGCGTAAGCAGAAGAACACCCAGGTGTTGCTCGGCGACGTGCTCGAGATCGACCTCGAGGCCAAGACCGTCACCTCGCGGCTGCTCGAACGAGAGACGGTCACCGAGTTCGACAGCCTGATCGTCGCCGCGGGCGCCGGTCAGTCCTACTTCGGCAACGACCAGTTCGCCGAGTTCGCGCCCGGCATGAAGACCATCGACGACGCTCTCGAACTGCGCGGCCGCATCCTCGGCGCCTTCGAGCAGGCCGAGCTCTCCCAGGACCCGGAGGAGCGCGCCCGGCTGCTCACCTTCGTCGTCGTCGGTGCCGGCCCCACCGGCGTCGAACTGGCGGGCCAGATCGCCGAGTTGGCCCATCGGACCCTCAACGGCGCCTTCCGGAGCATCGACTCCCGCGAGTCCCGGGTGATCCTGCTCGACGGCGCCCCCGCGGTGCTCCCCGTCTACGGGGGCAAGCTCAGCGAGAAGGCGGCGGCTCGGCTCGAGAAGCTCGGCGTCGAGATCCAGCTCAACGCGATGGTCACCGACGTCGACGTCGACGGGCTGGTCGTCAAGGAGAAGGACGGCACCGAGCGCCGCATCGACTCGCAGTGCAAGGTGTGGTCCGCGGGCGTGCAGGCCAGCCCGCTCGGCAAGCAGCTCGCGGCCCAGTCCGGAGCCGAGGTCGACCGCGCGGGCCGCGTCCACGTCAACCCCGACCTGTCGCTGCCCGGGTACCCCAACGTCTACGTCATCGGCGACATGATGTCGCTCGACAACCTGCCAGGACTGGCGCAGGTCGCGATGCAGGGCGGCAAGTACGCCGCCAAGCAGATCAAGGCCACCGTCGCCGGCGAGTCCCCCGAGACGCGGCACCCCTTCAAGTACTTCGACAAGGGGTCGATGGCGACCATCTCCCGTTTCAGCGCCGTCGCGAAGGTCGGCAAGCTGGAGATCAGCGGCTTCATCGGCTGGGTCGCGTGGCTGGTGATCCACCTCATGTACCTGGTCGGCTTCCGCAGCAAGTTCTCCACGATCCTGTCCTGGACCGTCAGCTTCCTCGGCCGCGGCCGCGCGCAGATGGCGTCGACGGAACAGCAGGTGTTCGCGCGCAACGCGATCGACCTGTTGCAGGACTACGAGCGAGCGAAAGACGCAGGCCTGATCGGCGATCCGCTGGCCGTCTCGACGGGCGAGGAGCGGGAGAAGGCAGGCTAGCCGTTGTGCGCGTGGGTGGCGCCGAGGTCGTGCAGCATCCGGTGCACGACCTCGTCGTCCAACGAATAGCTCATCTTCTTGCCGTCCCGGCGCACCGCGACCCAGCCCTGGTTGCGCAGCAGCCGAAGCGCGTGCGAGACCGCCGTGGTGCTCATGTCCAGCGCCGCCGCGAGATCCGAGACGTAGATGCCGGGGGCGCGGTGCAGCCCGAGCAGGATCCGGAGCCGGGTGGGGTCGCCGAGCAGTTCGAAGCGGCGCACCCACTCCGGTAGGTCCGGCACCGCCGCGACGGCGGCGCGGGCCTGCGCGACCTGTTCCGGGTCGAACGCGGGCGGAATATCGGTCATGAGTTCACCGTAGCCAACGCGCGGCCCAGCCGGGTCCCGAGACTGCCGCCCGCCGCCAGGGGCATCCGCACCCACGACCCACCCGCGGGATACCTCTCGACCACCGCGGCCCGCTCGTCGGGGAACACCAGCTCGCTCTCGACCGCCATCGGCGCGTCCAGCAGGTCGTGCCCCACCGTCCCCGCGCCCAGCTCCAGTCGGTGCCGCAGCAGCGGCATCCCGTCCAGATCCGCGTGCAGCGCGCCCGACCATCGGCCGCCGTGCTCCCCGGTGCGCCCGATCTGTGCCCGCTCGCGCACCGTCACCCGCGACGAGGACGTCAGCTCGAGCCGGGTGAGGGTCCGGTGCTCCGCGTCCGCCGCGACCACCATGGGCTCGGGGTCGAGCAGCAGCTCCGCGTCCCGATCCACCCGGAGGTCCCAGCGCGCGGTGGAGACCAGTTCGCCTGCGCCCGGCAGCGCGAGCGCCGCGGCGACGGTGCGCACCGTCAGGCTCGCGCCCGGTCCGACGCGCAGCGTGATCTCGAGGTGGTCACCGCCGAGCGGCGTGGCCGCCGAGGAGATCAGGTGCACGGTGTCGGGCCCGGTGATCCGGGCGGCCAGTCCGCCGCTCGCCCGGATCCGCGGGGTGCGGCCCCGCTCGGCGACGATGGTGAGCGCGGTGTGCACCCGGTCAGACCGCCGCGGCCAGCTGCTCGCGCACCCAGGCGAGCACTGGGGTCGCCGCCGGGTCCGCGGTCAGCGAGATCAACGCCGTCGGCCTGCCCTCGCGGACCCGGGCCGCATCGGTCTCCATCACGGTCAGGTCCGCGCCGACCAGCGGGGCGAGATCGGTCTTGTTGACGACGAGCAGGTCCGAGAACGTCACGCCTGGTCCGCCCTTACGCGGCACCTTGTCGCCGCCAGCCACGTCGACCACGAAGATCTGCACGTCGATCAGCCCCGAGGAGAAGGTGGCGGTGAGGTTGTCACCACCGGACTCGACCAGGATCAGGTCGAGGGGCGGGTTCGCCTCGATCAGGTCGTCGATGGCGTCGAGATTCGCGGTGATGTCGTCGCGGATCGCGGTGTGCGGGCAGCCGCCCGTCTGCACCGCGGTGATCCGCTCGTCGGGCAGCACGGCATGCCTGCGCAGGAAGTCCGCGTCCTCGGTGGTGTAGATGTCGTTGGTGAGCACCGCGAGCGAGAGTTCGTCGCGCAGCTCGCGACAGAGCGCGGCCACCAGCGCGGTCTTGCCGGATCCGACCGGGCCGCCGATACCCACCCGCAGCGGCTCGCCCGGCACCCGAACCCGCTTGGGCCGGTCGTGCGTGTGCTGATGCGGTTCGCCGTCGATCAGATGAGGGGGCATGTCGATCTCCTTCGGGTGGTGCGGTTCTCGGGCATTCGGGGTGTCGAGGAGTTCACGAGGCGAACAAAGGGCGTTCGCGGTCCAGGTGCGCCTGTGCGACCACGTCGAGCACGGGGTCGGACAGGTCGGCGAGGCCGGTGGCCGCGAGATCCGCCGTCCGGTCACACAGCTCGGAGAGCGCGAAGGTGCAGGCCGCCACGTCCGCAGGATCGAGGGCGAGCAGGCGCTGCGCGGCGATCGCGGACCCCGTCATCGTCGTGTAGACGAGGACCATCGCGGCCTCGGTGTCGCTCATCCCGCAGACCCGCGCGGCCTCGCCGGAGGCCACCGCCAGATGCGGGCGGGCGCCGAGAACCGACCAGTCGTGCTCGGGCCACACGTGTTTGGACAGCCGCAGCAGCCCCCGGCCCTGGGCCCGGGACGCGGCACGCCCCGCAGGGGACGGGGTCCGCGCGTCGGTCTCCGCATCGGCCTCACCCGGGGCGAGCGCACCTGCGCACACCGCCGCTGCGATCGACCCGGCGACCAGCCCGGTGCTGCGGATCCGCCTGCGCAGGTAGGCGTCGAGCGTCGCGAGGTCCCGCACCAGCCCGCAGGCGATGGCCTCCTCCACTCCGCCGGAGTGCACGTGCCCGCCGGTGGGCAGCCGGGAGTCGGCAAGCGCGAGCAGGTTCGCCAGTCTCGAGGTCATCGCGTACGCACCACCATCAGAACAGGAAGTACCGCTGGGCCATCGGCAGTTCGGTGGCGGGCTGCTCGCGCCACACCTGCCCGTCAATCCGCACGGTGAACGTGTCGGGGTCCACCTCGATATGGGGCCGTGCGTCGTTGAGCGGCATGTCCGCCTTGCCCCGCGTGCGCACATCGAGCACCGGCACCAGTCTGCGGTCCACGTTCAGCCGGTCGGCCAGCCCGTCCTCGATCGCCTGCGGCGCCACGAAGTGCACCGACGTCGCGGCGGCCACCTTCGGGGCGGCGCCGAACATCGGCCTCGGCAGCACCGGCTGCGGGGTCGGGATCGAGGCGTTGGCGTCGCCCATCGCGGCCCAGGCGATCGCGCCACCCTTGATCACGGCGTGGGGACGGACCCCGAAGAACGCGGGCTCCCAGAGCACCAGGTCGGCGAGCTTGCCCACCTCCACCGATCCGATCTCGGCGTCCAGTCCGTGCGCGATCGCGGGGCAGATCGTGTACTTCGCCACGTAGCGCCTGGCCCGGTTGTTGTCCGCGGCGCCGTCGCCTGACAGGGCCCCGATCCGGCGCTTCATCACGTGCGCCGACTGCCACGTGCGCAGCACCACCTCGCCGATCCGGCCCATCGCCTGCGCGTCGCTGCCGATCATCGAGATGGCGCCCATGTCGTGCAGCAGGTCCTCCGCCGCGATGGTCGACGGCCGGATCCGGCTCTCCGCGAAGGCCAGGTCCTCGGGGATGGACGGGTCGAGGTGGTGGCACACCATGAGCATGTCCAGGTGCTCGTCGAGGGTGTTCACCGTGTGCGGGCGGGTCGGGTTCGTCGAACTGGGCAGCACGTGCCCCTGCGCGGCAACGGTGATGATGTCGGGCGCGTGCCCGCCGCCCGCGCCCTCGGTGTGGTAGGCGTGGATCCCGCGGCCAGCGATGGCCGCGAGGGTGTCCTCGACGAAGCCGGCCTCGTTCAGCGTGTCCGAGTGGAGCGCGACCTGGACGCCTGCCGCATCGGCGACGGACAGGCAGGCATCGATCGCCGCCGGGGTCGAGCCCCAGTCCTCGTGCAGCTTGAATCCGGAAGCACCGCCACGCAACTGCTCCCACATGGATTCCGCATTGACGGTGTTGCCCTTACCGAGCAGCGCGATGTTCATCGGCCACCCGTCGAGCGCCTCCAGCATCCGCGACAGGTGCCAGGCGCCGGGCGTCACGGTGGTGGCCTTCGACCCCTCGGCCGGGCCGGTGCCGCCGCCGATCAGCGTGGTGATCCCGCCACCGAGCGCTTCCTCCATGATCTGCGGGCAGATGAAGTGCACGTGGCAGTCGATCGCGCCCGCGGTCAGGATCCGTCCGTTACCCGCGATGATCTCGGTGGAGGGTCCGACCACCAGGTCGGGGTGCACCCCCGTCATGGTGTCCGGGTTGCCTGCCTTGCCGAGCGCGACTATCCGGCCGTCCCGGATCCCGACGTCCGCCTTGATGATTCCCCAGTGGTCGAGGACCACCACCCCGGTGATGACGGTGTCGGGTGCCCCTTCGGCGCGGGTCGCACGGCCCTGCCCCATGGATTCACGGAGCACCTTGCCACCGCCGAAGACGGCTTCCTCGCCCGCCAGCCCCGGCCCCCCGGAGCGGTCCTCGGTGATCTCGATGAGCAGGTCGGTGTCGGCCAACCGGATCCGGTCGCCGGCGGTGGGCCCGAACAGGGCGGCATAGCGGGGCCTGCTCAAAGAGCTCATCAGCGGTCCAACTTTCCTGGCGCGGTCAGATTCAGGCCGTGCACTTCACGTGTGCCACCGATCGGGACCAGGCTCACGCGCTGACTCAGCCCGGGCTCGAAGCGAACGGCGGTACCCGCGGGGATGTCGAGACGGAGCCCGTGCGCGGTCGCGCGATCGAACCGCAGCGCCGCATTCGCCTGCGGGAAGTGCACGTGACTGCCGACCTGGATCGGCCGGTCGCCGACGTTGAGCACCTCGAGATCGGTCCTCGGCGCACCAGGATTCAGCTCGATCTCGCCGTCGGCGCAGAGGATTTCACCGGGGATCATCTTCTGCTCCTACGCGATCGGATGGTGGACGGTCACGAGCTTGGTGCCGTCCGGGAAGGTGGCCTCCACCTGGACGTCGGCGAGCATCTCGGGCACGCCCTCCATCACGTCCTCGCGGCCGAGCACCTCGCGACCGGATGCCATCAGCTCGGCGACGGTGCGGCCGTCCCGCGCGCCCTCGAGCAGGTGGTCGGTGATGATGGCCACCGCCTCGGGATGGTTGAGGAGCAGACCCCTGCCCCTGCGACGCCTTGCGAGTTCGGCGGCGTAGCTGAGCAGCAACCGTTCCTGCTCATGGGGCGACAGGCGCATCCGTCCTCCTTGTCATGTGCCGGGCGGGTGCCCGGAGGGGCAATGGTGCCACGAGGACCGGGAGCGATCGCATCCTCCCCGGCCGGTTGATACGGCTGTAAGAAGACCGAAACATGCAGGCAACACGCCTCTCTCGACGCAGCGACGGCCCGCGAGAGCGGATCGCCAGTAGCATCGAGCCTGTGACCGAGGCGACGGACCGCACCAGCCCGCCAGTCGTGTTGCGCGTGCTCGTGTACAGCGACAACGCGAACACCCGTGCCCAGGTCATCAGCGCGGTCGGAACGCGGCCCGATCCTGATCTGCCGGAGCTGGAGTACGTCGAGGTGGCGACCGGACCCGTCGTGATCGAGCGCCTGGACGCGGGCGGCATCGACCTGGCCGTCCTGGACGGGGAGGCGACCCCCGTCGGCGGGATGGGTATCGCCAAGCAGTTGAAGGACGAGATCCGCGACTGCCCGCCGATCCTTGTGCTGACCGGCAGGCCCGACGATGCCTGGCTCGCCACCTGGTCGCGGGCCGAGGCCTCGGTGCCGCGGCCGATCGACCCGATCCGCCTCGCCGACGCCGTCGTCACGCTGCTGCGCGCCGCCGCGTAGCTCCGCGGTTCGCCGCCGGACACGCCCGCGAACCAGCGGGCGCGAACTCCCCAGACCGGTAGGGTGAGATGTAGCTCACATCGACCCGAGTCGGGATAGTGCGGCTCGTTCGGCCGGAGTGATCGCGCGGGAAGTGCTTCGGACCTGAGGAGCGTTTGCATGGGGCGAGCCTGGCAAGTCGGACCGACGGGTCGGTCCGAGATCGACTGCCGCATCGGTCCCGCGCGCGTGCTGGAACGACCGTCCGGAACCGGGCGGCCAGGCTCGCACAGAGGGGAGCTCACCCGGCATGAACGTCTATGTGCCGATCCTCGTACTCGGAGCGATCGCAACGGGATTCGCGATCTTCTCGGTGATCGTGGCGTCGATCGTCGGCCCGAAGCGGTACAACCGGGCCAAGCTCGAGGCATACGAATGCGGCATCGACCCGGTGCAGCAGCCGGCGGGAAGGGCCACCGGCCAGCGCATCCCCGTGAAGTACTACCTGACGGCGATGCTCTTCATCATCTTCGACATCGAGATCGTGTTCCTCTATCCCTGGGCCGTGCATTTCGACGCACTCGGCATCTTCGGTTTCGGCGCGATGGCGCTGTTCATCGTCAACGTTGCCGTTGCCTACGTGTACGAGTGGCGCCGAGGTGGCCTGAGCTGGGATTGAGCGCCCGTTCATGGAGTGCCGGAATCGATCTCACGCTGAATCCGAACCGAGAAGAGTAGCGAGATGGGTCTCGAGGAGAAACTGCCGAGCGGCTTCCTGCTGAGCACGCTCGAGGGGCTGGCGGGCTTCGCAAGGAAGGGCTCCCTCTGGCCGGCGAGCTTCGGCCTCGCCTGCTGCGCGATCGAGATGATGGCCACCACGTCGGGGCGCTACGACCTCGCACGCTTCGGGATGGAGGCATTCCGCGCCTCGCCGCGGCAGGCGGATCTGATGATCGTCGCAGGCCGGGTCAGTCAGAAGATGGCCCCGGTCCTGCGCCAGATCTACGACCAGATGGTCGAACCCAAGTGGGTGCTGGCGATGGGGGTGTGCGCGTCCTCGGGCGGCATGTTCAACAACTACGCGATCGTGCAGGGCGTCGACCACGTCGTTCCCGTGGACATCTACCTGCCCGGGTGCCCGCCGCGGCCGGAGATGCTGCTGAACGCGATCATCACGCTGCACGAGAAGATCCAGCAGATGCCGTTGGGTGCCAACCGCGAGGAGGCGGTGCGCGCCGCCGAGCAGGCCGCGCTGGCCTCCACCCCGACGTTCGATCTCGGCAGCCCCGGGGGTCTGCTCCGGTGACCCACGAGAAAAGCGACCGCGACGAGGATGTCCGGCGGATCGACGCGGAGGCGACGGCGGGCCCGGAGGGCGCGGTGCCGTCTGCGCACCCCGATGACGAGGAGCTGATCGGTGTGCGCCGCGGCATGTTCGGGGTGCGCGGCACCGGCGACACCTCCGGCTACGGTCGGCTGATTCGCCCGGTCACCGCGCCCGACACCGCGCCTCGTCCGTACGGCGGCTACTTCGACGAGGTCGCGGACGCCCTGGAGGCGGCGCTCACCGACGCCGGCACACCGTTCGCGGACGCGATCGAGAAGGTCGTCGTCTTCCGGGACGAGCTGACCTTCCACGTCCGGCGGTCACACCTACCGCTGGTCGCGCGGATCCTGCGCGACGAACCCGATCTCCGATTCGAGCTGTGCCTCGGCGTGAACGGCGCGCACTATCCGCAGGACACCGGCCGGGAACTGCACGCGGTCTACCCACTCCGGTCGATCACCCTCGGCCGCCTCATCCGGCTCGAAGTATCTGTACCCGACGGCGATCCGCACGTTCCGTCGCTGTACGGGGTGTACCCGACGAACGACTGGCACGAACGGGAGACCTACGACTTCTTCGGCATCGTCTTCGACGGCCATCCGTCGCTGACCCGGATCGAGATGCCCGACGACTGGGAGGGTCACCCGCAGCGCAAGGACTACCCGCTCGGCGGCATCCCCGTCGAGTACAAGGGCGCGCAGGTGCCGCCGCCGGACGAGCGGAGGGCGTACAACTGATGAACGAGACCGGACAGAACCTCACCGTGACGGGTCAGGACTGGGACGAGGTCGTCTCATCCACGGCCGGGACGGCGGGCGCCGAGCGCATCGTCGTGAACATGGGCCCGCAGCACCCGTCCACGCACGGGGTCCTCCGCCTCATCCTCGAGATCGAGGGCGAGACGGTCACCGAGGCGCGCTGCGGAATCGGCTACCTGCACACCGGGATCGAGAAGAACCTCGAGTACCGCAACTGGGTGCAGGGCGTCACCTTCGTCACTCGGATGGACTACCTGTCACCGTTCTTCAACGAGACCGCGTACTGCCTCGGGGTGGAGAAGCTCCTCGACATCACCGACCAGATCCCGGAGCGGGCCAACGTCATCCGGGTGATGCTCATGGAGCTCAACCGGGTCTCCTCCCATCTGGTGGCGCTGGCCACCGGCGGGATGGAGCTGGGCGCGATCACCCCGATGCTCTTCGGGTTCCGCGAGCGCGAGTTGATCCTCGATGTCTTCGAGGCGATCACCGGCCTGCGGATGAACCACGCATACATCCGTCCCGGCGGCCTCGTCCGGGACCTGCCGCCCGGCGCGGACCGGAAGGTTCGCGAACTTCTCGTGATCATGCCGAAACGACTGCGGGACATCGAGTTGCTGCTCAGCGACAACGCGATCTGGAAGGCCCGCACCGAGGGGATCGGCTATCTCGACCTGACCGGCTGCATGGCACTTGGCATCACCGGTCCGGTCCTGCGGGCCACCGGCCTGCCCCACGACCTGCGCAGGAGCGCGCCCTACTGCGGCTACGAGGACTACGAATTCGACGTCATCACCGAAACCACCAGCGACTGCTACGGGCGCTACCGGATCCGGGTCGACGAGATGGCGGAGTCGTTGAAGATCGTCGAACAGTGCCTCGACCGACTGCGCCCCGGCCCCGTCATGGTGGCGGACGAGAAGATCGCCTGGCCTGCCGATCTCGCCCTCGGCAGCGACGGACTCGGCAACTCCCCCGAACACATCGGCAAGATCATGGGGACCTCCATGGAATCGCTGATCCACCACTTCAAGCTCGTCACCGAGGGGCTCCGGGTGCCGCCGGGACAGGTCTACACCGCGGTCGAGTCGCCCCGAGGCGAGCTGGGCGTTCACATGGTCAGCGACGGCGGCACCCGCCCGTTCCGGGTCCACTACCGGGACCCCTCCTTCACCAATCTCCAAGCGGTGGCGGCCATGTGCGAGGGCGGGATGGTATCCGACGTCATCGCCTCGGTCGCCAGCATCGATCCGGTCATGGGCGGAGCTGATCGCTGATGTTGCAGGGACGAGGCGACGAGCGCGCGACCAACGTTTCCGTGAGCGGGCCCCCCGGTGCCACCGGACCGATCTTCCTCGAGCTCGGGCCGCGTCCGGACGAGAAGGGTCAGCTGGTCCGCCCCGGTGCCCGCGAGGACTACCCTCCCGACGTCCACGCCCGATTGGCGGCGGATGCGGCGGAGATCATCGCGCGCTACGGCGAGACGAGCACGGCGCAGGAGGCGCGCTCGGCGCTGCTGCCACTGTTGCACCTGGTCCAGGCCGAGGACGGCTACCTCACCCCGGCCGGAATCGAGTTCTGCGCAACGCGACTCGGCCTCACCGGGGCCGAGGTCACCGCAGTGGCGACCTTCTACTCGATGTACCGCCGCAATCCGACCGGCGACTTCCACGTCGGGGTCTGCACCAACACGCTCTGTGCGGTCATGGGTGGCGATGCGATCGCCGCCGCCCTCGAGGATCATCTCGGCGTCGGCAACGGCGACACCACCGACGACGGCAAGATCACGCTCGAACGCATCGAGTGCAACGCGGCGTGTGACTTCGCCCCTGTCGTGATGGTCAACTGGGAGTTCTTCGACAACCAGACCCCTGATTCGGCGAGGGAGCTGGTCGACGGCCTTGCGGCAGGCGACGAGGTCACCCCGACCAGGGGCGCCCCGCTGTGCACCTTCCGTGAGACAGCCCGGATCCTCGCCGGGTTCCCGGACACCCGGCCCGGCGCTCTCGAGGCGGGCGGCGGCGCGGGCGATCCCACCGTGGTCGGCCTGCGAATCGCCCGCGAACTGGGGATGGAGGCGCCGGTCGCCGCTCCGCCGCCCGAGCCCGCCGCCTCCCCCGACGAGACGGACCAGCCGCTGGCCGACGCGACTCCGGAGCCGTCGGCCTCGCCCACCTCGTTGTCCCCGGTCCTTAGCCGGTACTGGGACGACCCCAGGTCCTGGACGCTGGAGACCTACCGCAGGCACGACGGCTACCGGGCACTGGACAAGGCCCTGCGCATGGGTCCCGATCAGGTGATCGGGACCGTGAAGGACTCCGGTCTGCGCGGGCGCGGGGGTGCCGGATTCCCCACCGGCACCAAATGGGGGTTCATCCCACAGGAGCGGAGCGGGCCCGCGGCCAAGCCGCACTTCCTGGTCGTGAACGCGGACGAGTCCGAGCCCGGCACCTGCAAGGACATGCCGCTCATCCTGGCCACGCCGCACGCGCTGGTCGAGGGCGTGATCATCGCGGCGTACGCCATCCGCGCCAGCCGCGCCTTCATCTACCTGCGGGGTGAGGTGGTGCCGGTGCTGCGTCGTCTGCAGGCCGCCGTGGCCGAGGCCTACGACGCGGGGTATCTCGGCCCGGACATCCTCGGCTCCGGCTACGACCTGGAGCTGGTGGTGCACGCGGGCGCGGGGGCCTACATCTGCGGCGAGGAGACGGCACTGCTCGATTCGCTCGAGGGCCGCCGCGGGCAACCCCGCCTGCGCCCGCCGTTCCCTGCGGTGGCCGGCCTGTACGCGAGCCCGACCGTGGTCAACAACGTCGAATCGATCGCCAGCGTCCCGCCGATCATCCTGCGCGGGCCGCAGTGGTTCCGCTCCATGGGCAGCATGGAATCGCCCGGCTTCACCCTGTACTCCCTCTCCGGCCACGTCGCCAGGCCAGGACAGTACGAGGCGCCGCTCGGCATCACCCTGCGCGAGCTGCTCGAGTACTCGGGCGGCGTGCGGGCCGGACATTCGCTCAAGTTCTGGACCCCGGGAGGATCGTCGACTCCCCTGTTCACCGCCGATCACCTCGACGTCCCGCTGGACTACGAACACGTCGCGGCGGCGGGCTCGATGCTCGGCACCAAGGCCCTGCAGATATTCGACGAGACCACCTGCGTGGTCCGAGCGGTGTTGCGCTGGACCGAGTTCTACGAGCACGAGTCCTGCGGCAAGTGCACCCCCTGCCGCGAGGGCACCTACTGGCTGGTCCAGATCCTCGAACGCCTGGAGGCAGGCGACGGTACCGAGGCGGACCTGGAGAAACTGCTCGACATCTCCGACAGCATCCTCGGGAAGTCCTTCTGCGCCCTCGGCGACGGCGCTGCCAGCCCGATCATGTCCTCCATCAAGCACTTTCGTGACGAGTACCTGGCGCACTTCGAGCTCGGCCGGTGCCCGTTCGATCCGGACCGGTCCACTCTCGATCCCAGAGGACACATCTGATGACGGCGAACGCGAACAGCGACGCGGCGGAACTGCCCGTCCCCGAGGAACTCGTGTCGGCCACCATCGACGGCGTCCCGATCGCGGTTCCCAAGGGGACGCTGGTGATCCGTGCCGCGGAGATGGTCGGCATCCAGATCCCCCGGTTCTGTGACCATCCGCTGCTCGACCCGGTCGGCGCCTGCCGCCAGTGCCTGGTCGACGTGGAGGGCCAGCGCAAGCCCCTCGCGTCGTGCACCACCACCGTCACGGAAGGTATGACGGTCCACACCCAGCTCACCTCGCCCGTCGCGGACAAGGCGCAACGGGGCGTGATGGAGCTGCTGCTGATCAACCATCCGCTGGACTGCCCCGTCTGCGACAAGGGCGGCGAGTGCCCGCTGCAGAACCAGGCGATGTCCAACGGCCGGACCGAATCGCGGTTCGGCGGGGTCAAACGCACCTTCCCCAAACCGATTCCGCTGTCGTCGGAGGTCCTGCTCGACCGGGAGCGGTGCGTGCTGTGCGCCCGGTGCACCCGCTTCTCCCAGCAGGTCGCGGGCGACCCGTTCATCGAGTTGTTGGAGCGGGGCGCGCTGCAGCAGGTAGGCATCTACGCCAAGGAACCGTTCGAGTCCTACTTCTCGGGCAACACCGTGCAGATCTGCCCGGTCGGCGCGCTGACCGGTGCCGCCTACCGGTTCCGCGCCCGTCCGTTCGACCTGGTGTCCACCCCGAGCGCCTGCGAACACTGCGCCAGCGGTTGTGACCTGCGCACCGATCACCGGCGCGGCACCGTGTTACGCCGGATGGCGGGCGACGACCCGGCGGTGAACGAGGAGTGGAACTGCGACAAGGGCAGGTGGGCGTTCACCTACGCCAGCGCCCCCGATCGCATCACCACACCGATGGTCCGCGCCGACGACGGCACGCTGGCGCCCGCCTCCTGGCCGGAGGCACTGGCCAGGGCTGCGCGCGGTTTGAGCTCTGCAGTCGCTACGGGTACCGGCGTACTGGTGGGCGGGCGGTCCACCCTGGAGGACGCCTACGCCTACGCGAAGTTCGCGCGGATGGTGCTCGGCACCAATGACATCGACTTCCGCAGCAGGCCGCACTCCGCGGAAGAGGCCGACTTCCTGGCCGCCTGGGTCGCCGGCCGTAGCGACTGGTTGCAGGTCGCCCGAAACAACCGCGGCCGTAGCGACTGGTTGCAGGTCGCTCGAAACAACCGCGGCCGTAGCGATTGCTTGCAGGTCGCTCGAAACAACACTGCCGTGACATACCGCGACCTGGAGAACGCGCCGACCGTGCTGCTCGTCGGGTTCGAGCCCGAGGAGGAGTCACCGATCGTCTACCTGCGACTGCGGAAGGCCGCGCGGCTGGGCGCGCTCGTGGTGCAGTCGATCGCGCCGTACGCCAGCCGCGGCCTGGAGAAGATGTCGGGGCGGCTGCTGCGGACCGCTCCTGGCGCCGAGGCGGCGGCGCTCGACTCGCTGTGGGAGTCGGAGCTGCTGCGGGCGGCGGGCGCCGTGATCATGGTCGGCGAGCGCCTTGCGGCCCTCCCGGGCGCGCTGTCCGCCGCGATCCGGCTCGCCGACCGGACAGGGGCCCGGCTGGTGTGGGTACCCCGCCGGGCCGGCGACAGGGGCGCACTGGAGGCGGGCGCCCTCCCCCAACTGCTGCCCGGCGGCAGGCCGGTCGCCGATGACGCCGCCCGCAGGCAGGTGGCACAGGCGTGGGGCCTCACGGATCTGCCTGCGATGCGGGGGCGCGACTCCGCGGACATCCTCGCCGCCGCGCGCGACGGCCGGCTCGGGGCGCTGGTGGTCGGCGGGGTCGAGCCGGGCGACCTGGCCGACCCGCGGGCTGCCCTTGCCGCCATCGAGGCGGCCGGTTTCGTGGTTAGCCTGGAGCTGCGCCACAGTGAGGTCACCGAACGCGCCGACGTGGTGTTCCCCGTCGCCCCGGTGACGGAGAAGCCGGGCACCTTCCTCAACTGGGAGGGCCGCCCCCGCGTGTTCGGCGCCGCGCTTCCGGGCACCGGCGCCATGCCCGACCAGCGGGTGCTGGACGCGATCGCCGATCGGATGGGCACGCCGCTCGGCCTTCCCGACGCCGCGGCCGCGCGCGCCGAACTCGCGCGGCTCGGCCCGTGGGACGGTGCGTCCCCCGCCCCGCCGGACATCGCAGTCGCGGAGCCGACGCGGCCTGGCCCCGGCGAGGCGGTCCTGGCCGGCTGGCGAATGCTGCTGGACTCCGGCCGCATGCAGGACGGGGAGCCGCACCTCGCGGGCACCGCGCGCACACCGGTCCTGCGTCTGTCGGCCGCCACCGCCGCCGAGATCGACTCCGCCGAAGGGGATCCGGTGACCGTGAGCACCGACAGGGGATCGATCACCCTGCCGTTGGCCGTCACGGACCTGCCGGACCGGGTGGTGTGGCTGCCGCTGAACTCCCCCGGGTCCGCGGTGTTCCGTGAGCTCGCCACCCTCCCCGGCGGCCTCGTCCGCATCCATTCCGCGACAACCGGAACGGAGCGGTAGTGGACACGGGATATACAGACCTGTCGGCGTTCGGCCACGATCCGTGGTGGCTCGTGCTCGGCAAGGCCCTGGCGGTCTTCGTCTTCCTCGTCCTGACCCCGTTGCTGGCGATCCTCGCCGAACGCAAGGTGCTGGCCTGGATGCAGATGCGGGTGGGTCCCAACCGGGTCGGTCCGAAGGGAACGCTGCAGAGCCTGGCCGACGGCATCAAGCTGGCGCTCAAGGAGGGCATCGTCCCGAGCGGCGTGGACAGGCCGGTCTACCTGCTGGCTCCGATCATCGCGGTGGTGCCTGCCTTCATGGCCTTCGCCGTGATCCCGTTCGGTCCCGAGGTGTCGATCCTCGGCCACCGGACTCCGCTGCAACTCACCGATCTGCCGGTCGCCGTCCTGTACATCCTCGCGGTCACCTCGGTCGGCGTGTACGGCATCGTGCTCGCCGGGTGGGCGTCGGGCTCCACCTACCCGCTGCTGGGCGGGTTGCGCTCGACGGCACAGGTCATCTCGTACGAGGTCGCGATGGGATTGGCGTTCGCCGCGGTCTTCCTGTGGGCGGGCACCATGGCCACCTCCGGCATCGTCGCCGCGCAAGAGGGCACCTGGTACGTCTTCCTGCTCCTGCCCTCGTTCCTCATCTACGCCACCTCGATGGTCGGCGAGACCAACCGCGCGCCGTTCGACCTCCCGGAGGCCGAGGGCGAGCTGGTCGGCGGCTTCCACACCGAGTACTCCTCGCTCCGCTTCGCGATGTTCATGCTCGCCGAGTACATCAACATGGCGACCGTCTCGGCACTCGCCACCACGCTGTTCCTCGGCGGCTGGCACGCCCCGTGGCCACTGAACATGTGGGACGGCGCGAATTCCGGATGGCTTCCCCTGCTGTGGTTCACGGCCAAGGTCTGGGGCTTCCTGTTCGTGTTCATCTGGTTGCGCGGGACGCTGCCCCGGCTGCGTTACGACCAGTTCATGAACCTCGGCTGGAAGGTCTTGATCCCCGCCGCACTGGTCTGGGTCCTGGTGGTCGCCGCGATGCGGACCCTGCGGAACGAGGGGTACGGCTCCCTGCAGGTCTTCCTCTTCGGCGCGGGGACAGTCGTCGCACTGGTCGCGCTCGGATTGGTGTGGCGACGGATCCGGTCCGCACCGAAGCACGCGGCCGAGCCGGTGCCGCCGGCGACAGGGGGCCCGACCGCACCCCCGGCCGAGGAGCCGTTCGACCCGATGGCAGGCGGTTTCCCTGTTCCGCCGCTACCCGGCCAGAGCCTGCCCGCGTTCCGCCGCACCCCGGTATCCACGGGCGCCACCACCCAGGAGGGCAACGATGGCACAGGAACGTAGCCCACGAAGCGGCCAGAAGGGTCGGTTCCTGACTCCCCTAGCGGGATTCGGCGTGACCTTCCGAACGATGTTCGCGAAGCCCAACACCGAGTTCTATCCGGAAGAGAAGACGCCGACCGCCCCCGGCTTCCACGGCAGGCATCAGCTCAACCGCTACCCGGACGGGCTGGAGAAGTGCATCGGGTGTGAGCTGTGCGCCTGGGCCTGCCCCGCCGACGCCATCTATGTGGAGGGCGCGGACAACACCGAGGCCGAACGCTATTCGCCCGGTGAGCGATACGGCCGCGTGTACCAGATCAACTACCTGCGGTGCATCGGATGCGGACTGTGCATCGAGGCGTGCCCGACCCGGGCGCTGACCATGACCGACGACTACGAGATGGTCGACGACAACCGGGCGGGATTGATCTATGAGAAGGATCGCCTGCTGGCGCCGCTCGATCCCGGCATGACCCCGCCGCCACACCCGATGCAGCCGGGGAGCACGGACAAGGACTACTACCTCGGCACCGTGGTGCCGGACGCGGACGACACGGGCGCGGAGCCCGCGAAGCGCCCCGACGACACAGGCACGGAGCCCGCGGAGCCCCCCGACGGCAAAGGCGCGGAAGGAGGGTCGCACCCGTGAACGCGGTTTCCGCCGCGGCGCACTTCGCCGCCGAGCCCCTCGCCCGCACGTCCACGGGCGAGGCGGTCCAGTTCTGGGTCCTCGCCGTGGTGGCCGTGATCGGCGCCCTTGGCGTCGTATGCGCGACCAAGGCCGTCTATTCGGCGATCTTCCTTGCGCTGACCATGATCATTCTCGCGGTGTTCTACATCGCCCAGGACGCACTCTTTCTCGGCGTCGTGCAGGTCGTCGTCTACACCGGCGCGGTGATGATGCTGTTCCTGTTCGTCCTGATGCTCATCGGCGTCGACTCCTCCGACTCGCTGGTGGAAACGCTTCGCGGCCAACGGGTCGCCGCGATCGTGGCGGGGCTCGGTTTCGGGGTGCTGCTGATCGCGGCCATCGGCACCGCGTCTGTCTACCTGGGCGGCGGCATCGCCGAGCCGGGCGAACTGCCTGCGGGCAACGTCGAGGCCCTCGCGGAACTCATCTTCATCCGCTACGTATGGGCGTTCGAACTGACCGGCGCGCTGCTGATCACCGCGACCATCGGCGCCATGGTGCTGGCTCACCGCGAGCGGTTGTGGCCGCGTGCGGATCAGCGGGAGCTCTCGCGTGACCGGGTTCGCCGGTGGGGCGAGGGGGCCACGGGCGGCGATCGGGTGACCCCGTTGCCGAGTCCCGGCGTCTACGCCCGCAGCAACGCGGTCGACATGCCAGCGCTGCTACCGGACGGGTCGTTCGCCCCGTCGTCGGTCAGCCGCATCCTCCAGCAGCGAGACATCTCGGCACCCGAATCGGATACACCAGGAGAGGAGGGCACGCGGTGAACCCCGAGAACTACCTGTACCTGTCCGCCCTGCTGTTCACCATCGGTGCGGCAGGCGTCCTCGTCCGCCGCAACGCCATCGTCGTGTTCATGTGCATCGAACTGATGCTGAACGCGAGCAACCTGGCGTTCGTGACGTTCGCCCGGATGCACCACAACCTCGACGGCCAGGTCTTCGCGTTCTTCACCATGGTGGTCGCCGCTGCCGAAGTCGTTGTCGGCCTGGCGATCATCATGACCATCTTCCGCACCCGACGTTCGGCCTCGGTCGACGGCGCGAACCTCCTTAGGTACTGACGTGACCGGGGGGATCTGGCTGCTGCCCGCCCTGCCGCTGCTCGGCGCCACGGTGCTGCTGCTCGGCGGCAGGCGAACCGACAAATGGGGCCATCTGTTCGCATGCGGGATGGCGTTGGCGTCTTTCGCGGTCGGTGTCGTGTTCTTCGCCCAGATGCTGGGCCGCGACACCGCCGATCGTGCCCTGTCCGAGGACCTCTTCAGTTGGCTGCCCGCCGCCGGACTGCAGGTGGACTTCGGGCTCCTGCTGGACCAGCTGTCGATCTGCTTCGTGCTGCTCATCACCGGAGTGGGCTCACTGATCCACATCTATTCGGTCGGCTACATGAAAGACGATGTGGCCAAGCGCCGTTTCTTCGCCTACCTCAACCTGTTCCTGGCGGCGATGCTGTTCCTGGTGCTCGCCGACAACTACCTCGGTCTGTATGTCGGGTGGGAGGGCGTCGGCCTGGCCTCCTACCTGCTGATCGGCTTCTGGCAGTTCAAGCCGTCGGCGGCGACCGCGGCAAAGAAGGCCTTCGTGGTCAACCGCGTCGGCGACATCGGCCTGGTCGTCGCGATCATGATGATGTTCGCGACGTTCGGTTCGATCAATTTCAGTGGCGTCTTCGCCGCCGCGGACGGGGCAAGCGAATCCGCTGTCACGGCAATCGGATTGGCGCTGCTGCTCGCGGCGTGCGGCAAGTCGGCCCAGGTGCCGCTGCAGTCCTGGCTCGGCGACGCGATGGAGGGCCCGACGCCGGTGTCGGCGCTGATCCACGCCGCCACCATGGTCACGGCGGGCGTCTATCTCATAGTCCGGTCCAATGTGATCTTCGATCTGGCACCGGGCGCGCAGCTCGCCGTCGTGGTGGTCGGCGCGGTCACCCTGCTGTTCGGCGCGATAATCGGCTGCGCCAAGGACGACATCAAGAAGGCGCTGGCGGCGTCGACGATGAGCCAGATCGGCTACATGGTGCTCGCCGCGGGCCTCGGCCCCGCGGGCTACGCATTCGCGATCATGCACCTCCTCACCCACGGCTTCTTCAAGGCGGGACTGTTCCTCGGCGCCGGGTCGGTGATGCACGGCATGAACGACGAGACCGACATGCGCCGCTACGGCGGATTGCGGGCATTCATGCCGATCACCTTCGTCACGTTCGGATTCGGCTATCTGGCGATCCTCGGTATCCCCCCGTTCTCCGGCTACTTCTCGAAGGACAAGATCATCGAGGCGGCGTTCGGCGCGGGCGGCCTCGAGGGCGTCGCCGCCGGGTCCGCCGCCCTGCTCGGGGCCGGCATCACCGCCTTCTACATGACCCGGGTGATGCTGCTGACGTTCTTCGGCACGCCCCGATGGCGAGCGGAGCCTGCGGAGCGCCCAGAAGGCACAGTCGCCCACCCGCACGAGTCGCCGGGCGTGATGACGTGGCCGATGATCCTCATCGCGATCGGTTCGGTCACCTCCGGCGCGATCCTGGCCTTCGGTGGGGCGCTCCAGCATTGGCTCGAACCGGTGGTCGGCGCCCACCACCCCGATCTCGCCGTCCCCGTGTGGGTGATCACCGTGACCACCCTGGTCGTGGTGCTGGCCGGTGTCGCGGTGGCCTATCGGCAATACGCGGGGCAGAAGATCCCCGAGGTCGCGCCCGCCGCGGTCTCCCCACTCACCGTCGCGGCTCGCAGGGATCTGTACGGCGACGCAGTCAACGAGGCGGTGTTCATGCGTCCTGGCCAACATCTGACGCGGTGGCTCGGGTACTTCGACGGCAGGGGCATCGACGGCGCGGTGAGCGGGTTGGCCGCGGCGATCGGTGGCGCCTCGGCGCGAATCCGACGGCTGCAGACCGGGTTTGTCCGGACCTACGCCCTGTACATGTTCGCGGGCGCGGGCGCGGTGGCCGCGACGATGGTGCTGGTGGGTCTGCGATGAGCATGCCCTGGTTGACCGCGATCTGGGTGGCACCGCTCGTCGGCGCCGCCGCCGTCCTGGCGCTGCCCGCAGACAAGCACCGGCTCGCCCGGTCCTTCGCGCTCGGCACCGCGCTCGTGGTGCTCGCGCTGGCCGTGTCGGTCGCGATCGGTTTCGATCCGGCGGGCTCGCAGTACCAGTACGTCGAGTCACACGCCTGGATCCCGGCCTTCGGCACCCGGTACACCCTCGGGGTCGACGGCATCGCGCTGATGATGGTGCTGCTGACGACCGTGCTGGTGCCGCTGCTGCTGCTGGCGGGCTGGAACGACGTCCCCGAGCCGGAGCCGATCGGCAGGCGCAGGATCCACTTCTACGTGGCGCTCATCCTGGTGGTCGAGTCGATGGTGCTGGTGTCGTTCACCGCCCTCGACATCCTGCTGTTTTACGTGTTCTTCGAGGCGATGCTGCTCCCGATGTATTTCCTCATCGGCGGATTCGGCGGGACCGAGGCCGTCGCGGTGACCAGGCGGGCAGGCGTGCACCGGTCCCGCGCGGCGGTGAAGTTCCTGCTGTACAACCTGTTCGGCGGCCTGATCATGCTTGCCGCGGTGATCGGTCTGTATGTGGTGACCGTGCGCGAGGGCAGCCAGCTACCGGGAGGGACCTTCGACTTCCGCGAGATCGTCGCGGCCGCCTCCACGGGCGGGCTCGGCGTCGATCCCGGCGTTCTCAACGCGCTGTTCCTCGGCTTCATGTTCGCCTTCGCGGTGAAGGCACCGCTGTGGCCGTTCCACACCTGGCTGCCGGGCGCGGCCACCGCCGCCACCCCGGCCACCGCCGTGCTCATGATGGCCGTCGTCGACAAGGTCGGCACCTTCGCGATGCTCCGCTACTGCCTGCAGCTGTTCCCCGAGTCCTCCGCGTACTTCGCGCCGCTCGTCGTAACGCTGGCGGTGATCGGCATCGTCTACGGCGCGCTGCTGGCGATCGGCCAGACCGACGTGATGCGGCTGATCGCGTACACGTCGATCTCGCACTTCGGGTTCATCATTCTCGGCATCTTCGCGATGACCAGTCAGGGACAGGCGGGCTCGACGCTGTACATGGTCAACCACGGCATCTCGACCGCGGCCCTGTTCCTGGTGGCCGGATTCCTGGTCTCCCGCCGCGGCACCAGGGCCATCGCCGCGTACGGCGGCGTGCAGAAGGTAGCCCCTGTGATGGCAGGCACCTTCCTCGTCGCGGGCCTCGCCACCCTGTCCCTGCCCGGGCTGGCCCCGTTCGTGAGCGAGTTCCTGGTCCTGGTCGGCACTTTCACCCGCTACCCGGCCGCCGCCCTGATCGCGACCAGCGCGCTGGTTCTCGCCGCGATCTACGTGCTGTGGCTGTACCAACGCGTGATGACCGGTCCGGTGACCGAGGACAACAAGCGCATCCGCGACCTGGTGCCCCGCGAACTCGCGGTCGTGGCCCCGCTGATCGCGCTGCTCCTCGTCCTCGGCTTCTACCCGAAACCGGTCCTCGACATCGTCAACCCCGCGGTCAGTCAGATCATGACCACGATCGGTCAGCATGACCCCGCACCGACCGGCCCGGCCCTCACCGGCCTCGTCGCCGATCAGGACAACCACGGAGGTGCGCCCCGATGAGGTCCCACGCAGCCCTCGCCCAGGCGGCACTGCCCGCGCCGGACATCGAATACGGCAGGCTCGCACCGATGTTGATCGTGTTCGGGGTTGCTGTCGTGGCGGTGATCGTCGAGGCGTTCGCGCCGACCCGGGGCCGCCTCACCAGCCACCTGGTGCTCAGTCTCGGCGGTCTCGGCGCTGCGTTCGTCGCGGTCGTGCTGCTGAGGGGAGATCACGGCACCGCCGTGATGGGCGCGGTCGTCGTCGACGGCCCCACCCTGTTTCTGCAGGGCACGATCCTGCTGGTCTCGATCCTCGCGGTGTTGCTGATCGCCGAACGCAGTGGACTGCGGTCCGCGGTCGGGGCCGGACGGTCGGCGCGCGCCTCGGTCCCGAATCCGGCGGCCGGGGTCGGCGGCATCGATGCCTTCGCTCCGCAGGCGGCCGCGGTGCCCGGCAGCGTCGACGAGCTGGAGGCGACCAAGGCGGGGGTGATGCAGACCGAGGTGTTCCCGCTCACGCTCTTCGCGATCGGTGGGATGTTGCTGTTCCCCGCGGCGGGTGACCTGCTCACCATGTTCGTCGCGCTCGAGGTGCTGTCGCTGCCCCTGTACCTGCTCTGCGGACTGGCCCGGCACCGGCGCCTGCTCTCCCAGGAGGCAGCGCTGAAGTACTTCCTGCTCGGCGCGTTCTCCTCGGCGTTCTTTCTCTACGGCGTGGCGTTGCTGTACGGCTACGCGGGCACGGTGCGGCTCGCGGGCATCGCCGACGCGATCGCCGACGGCGGCGAGCAGCGGCCGGTGCTGGCGCTGCTCGGTGCCGGGCTGCTGAGCGTGGGCCTGCTGTTCAAAGTCGGTGCGGTGCCGTTCCATTCGTGGGTGCCCGATGTGTATCAGGGCGCCCCCACCCCGATCACCGCGTTCATGGCGGCTGCCGTCAAGGTCGCCGCGTTCGGCGCCATGCTCCGCATCTTCTACGTCGCGCTGCCGGACCTGCGGGCGGACTGGCGCCCGATGCTGTGGGCCGTCGCCATCGCGACCATGCTGATCGGTGCCGTGCTTGCGATCACCCAGACCGACGTCAAACGCATGCTCGCGTATTCGGCAATCGCCCACACCGGATTCATCCTCACCGGCCTGATCGCCGGGAACGACGCGGGACTCTCGGCGACGATGTTCTATCTGCTCGCCTATGGCTTCAGCACGCTCGGCGCCTTCGCCTGCGTGATGTTGGTCCGGGACGGGCACCAGGAAGCCACCGACATGGCCTGCTGGGCCGGCCTCGGCCGGCGTTCACCGCTGTTCGCCGCGGTCTTCGCCCTGTTCCTGCTCTCCTTCGCGGGAATCCCGTTGACCAGTGGGTTCGTCGGAAAGTTCGCGGTGTTCCGGGCCGCCGCCGAGGGCGGGGCCGTACCCCTCGTCATCGTCGGCGTGATCAGCAGCGCGATCGCCGCGTTCTTCTACGTGCGGGTCATCGTGCTGATGTACTTCTCCGACCCGACGCCGGAATCCGAGGCGACGACGGTCGTCGTGCCCAGCACCGCGACCGCGGCCGCGATCTGCCTGTGCGCCGTCGTCACGCTGATGCTCGGGATACTGCCGCAGCCTGTGCTCGACCTGGCGGACCGGGCGGCGGAGTTCCTCCGCTGACGCGAAGCGCCGGGCTACTAGCTCCCGAGACGGTCCGTGTCGGTGACGTTCGCGAGCCGCACCTGCCCCTTGGCGACCAGGCGGTCCCGCTCGTCCACCACGGCGACCTGCCACAGCTGCTGCGTGCGGCCGCGGTGCACCGGCGTCGCCTCGGCGAAGAGCACGCCGTCGCGGGTGGCCCGCAGGAAGTCGGTGTTGTTGTTGACGCCGACCACATGCCCCCGGTCACCCAGCCAGATGCTGCCCGCGATGCTGGCGAGCGTCTCCACGACGGCGCAGTGCACGCCACCGTTCATGATGCCCGCCGGCTGGTACAGCTCGGGACGGACCGTCCACTTGGCACGGACCCGGTCGCCACTGAGTTCGGTGTACTCGAGCCCGAGCACCTCACCGAATCCCTTGTTGAGGAACGGGGTTGCGGCCGCGGGGTCCATTCCGGACAGATCGCTCATCGAGGACACGTTGCTCATCTTCACACTCCATGGTTGCGGCCGGTCGAGTGAATGTACCTTTCGCCCGAAATGCCGACGGGCCCCACACCCGAAGATGTGGGGCCCGTCGCGGGGAAGGACCGGGAGTCTCTGCAGCCCTCAGGACTCCGGCGCGGTCCGATCATTCACGTTCCGGAAATGACTATAGGCAAGCCTGGCCTAACTTGCAAGCGCCGCTACGACGCCGCGGCGAAGCGCCGACCGGTCGGCACGTGCCCGGACCGGCACCCCGGCACCCTCGAAGGCGTCGAGAAGGCCCTGCCCCCTGCGCATCGCCGCGGACTCACCCACCCCGCCGAGGATCGGGACCAGCGTGGCGGCGCCGAGGATCGCCTCACCGACCATGGCCCACAGGCGCGATCGATCGAGCGGCACGATCAGGTCGAGCGCATCGAAGAACGCGACCAGCGCGGTGTGGCAGCGGTGCGCGGTCCACACCAGCAGGGCACCCTCGCACGGCAACGTCACCGCGGCGCGCGTCCCGGCCCAGCGGTCACCGGGCAGCACCCGGAGGACCGGATCACTCACACCTGCCCAGTCGATGCAGCCGTCGCTGTCCATGTGCAACCACAGGTTCTCCAGGCCCGGATCCCAGGCCCGCCCCTCCAGCACCACCAGCGACGCCACCCGGCCGATCACCGCATGGATGAGCGCGGTCGCCACCGAGGCGGCGGCCGCCTCCGGATCGCAGAGGTCCGCCAGCGCCCGCTCGACCATCCGCTCGAGGCGGTCGCCGTGAATCCCCTCGACGGCGGACCACCAGCGACGCTTGCCCTGGTCGGCCATCAGCGCGACGGCGTACACCCGCGGATACTCCGGATAGATGCTCCGAAGCCGGAGACAGGAGTCGTCGAGCGCGGCGGCCGGGTCGTTCCCCACCGGTTTCACCGAAACGGCGGTCGATGACACTGCGAACGGGGGCGCTGCGATGGATGACACTGCTCACTCCTGGGTCGGCGACATTCGGACAACTCGACAGGACGACCGCTTGCGGGTCGCCCCTTCAGCACAGGACGACCGCTTGCGGGTCGACCGCGAATGTAGGTTAGCCTAACCATCACTTGCGGGCGAGCGGGAGCCGAACCCCCGGGCGGGGATAGGGTTCCGTAACCTAATCTCGCAAGCTTGCGCCTCGCCGATCAGGAGCCCCCGACCGTGACGTCCACCCCCACACCCGGTTCGGTCGCCGCTGGCCCCGGGCCGACTGAGACCCGGGGGACCCACCCGACCGAGATCTACGGTTCGCTGGAGATCCCGAGCGGGCCCGCACCGCTGCAACGCCGGCTGCTCGCCGCCCTCGCGGACCTCGGCGTGGTCGCCCTTCCCCTTGTCATCGGCTGGTTCATCGTCGACTCCTTGCGCGACGACAACGGCGGCGGCCAGATGGATCGCGCGGTCTTCGGCGGCGTCGCGCTGATCACCGCCGCCGCCCTGCTCGTCTGGAACCGCGGCAGCAGGGAGGGCGCCACGGGCCAGAGCATCGGCAAGGGCTGGCTGGGCCTGGTGACCCGGGATGCCAAGTCCGGCCGGCCACTGGGCACCCGCCGGGCCCTGCTCCCCCGCACCGGCGCCGAGGTCGTCCGGCTCAAGACCGCGGTCGCGGAGGGCTTCGCCCCGATCCGCCGCGACACCTCGATGGCCGCGATCCGCAAGCGCCGACTGCTCGGACTCGCACTCCTCGTGCTGCTGCTCGCCGCGGCCGCCCTCGCCAGCGTCGCCGTCGGCGCCCGGCCGATGACCTTCGCCGAGATCTTCCACGCGCTGTTCACCCCGACCGGCCTCGACACCGACCTGGTGGTACGGACCCTGCGGGTGCCGCGCACCGCCCTCGGGATCGCCGTCGGCATCGCACTCGGCATCGCGGGCGCGCTGATCCAGGGCCACACCCGCAACCCGCTCGCCGACGCCGGCCTGCTCGGACTCAACGGCGGCGCCGCGTTCTTCGTGGTGCTCTCGATCTACCTGTTCGGGCTGGCCGGACCGAACGAGTACCTGTGGTTCGCCTTCGCCGGATCCCTCGCCGCGAGCATCGTCGTGTTCGGTATCTCGTCGATCGGCAACGGCAGATCGAGCCCGTTGAGCCTCGCGCTCGCCGGTGCCGCGGTGGCGATGTTCCTCAGCGCCATGACGAACACCGTCATCCTGCTCGACCAGACCAGCCTCGACGGCTACCGGTTCTGGGTCGTCGGCTCCATCGCCGGTCGCGGACCCGAGGTGCTCTGGCAGGTGCTGCCGTTCCTGGTGATCGGCGCGCTGATCGCGATGGCGAGCACCCCGAGCCTGAACGTGCTCAGCCTCGGCGACGACGTCGCCCGGGGCCTCGGCACCAACATCGTGTTGAGCCGGACGATCGGCATCATCGCGATCACCCTGCTCACCGGAGCCGCCACCGCAGCCTGTGGCCCGATCGCCTTCGTCGGACTGGTGGTACCCCATGTCGCCCGGTCGATCACCGGCCCGGACTATCGCTGGCTGGTGCCCTACGCCGGCATCATCGGCGCGATCATGGTCCTGCTCGCTGACGTGATCGGCCGCGTCGTGGTCCGCCCCGGCGAACTCCAGGTGGGCATCGTGTTGGCGCTCTTCGGCGCACCGTTCTTCGTCGCGCTCGTCCGGCGCAGAAAGCTGGTGTCGCTGTGAGCCTTATCGACGACAAGGTCGAACTCCCCACCACCGTGCCGTCGCGCCCGGGGTTCCGGGTCGGGCCGGTCTCGCTGGTCCGCCGCACCAGCATGGTTGCGATCACCGCAGGCCTGCTGCTCGCCGCGTTCCTGCTGCTGTGCATCAACATCGGCCGCGGCGACTTCGCGATCTCGGTGCCGACCGTCGCCGAGATCCTCTTCGGCGGCGGCACCAAGGTCGAGCGGTTCATCGTGATGGACCTGCGCCTGCCTCGCGCCCTCACCGCACTGCTCACCGGGCTCGCGCTGGGCATCTCCGGCGCGATCACCCAGTCCATCCTGCGCAATCCCCTGGCCAGCCCGGACCTGTTGGGCATCACCGCAGGGGCCAGCGCGGCCGCCGTGGCCCTCATCGTGCTGGCGGGCGGCGGCAGCTTCGTGGGACTGCTCGCGGTGCTCGGCATCCCGATCGCGGCGTTGATCGGCGGCATCGCGACCGCCGTCATCATCTACGCGCTCGCGTGGCGCGGCGGAGTCCAGGGCTACCGGGTGGTGCTGATCGGCATCGGGTTCAACGCCATGCTGATCGCCGCGATCCAGTGGATGCTGATCTCCGCCGACATCAACGACGTCGCACGCGCGCAGGTCTGGCTCAACGGCTCCCTCAACGGGAGCGACTGGGCGCAGGTCTGGCCGGTCGCGATCGGCGTCGCGGTGGTCGGCACGATCGCGCTGATCTCCTCGTTCACCCTGGGCGCGCTGCGTCTCGGCGACGACAACGCGCGCGCGCTCGGCGTCCGACTCCAGGCCGGTCAGGCCACCCTGCTGCTTGCCGCGGTGGCCCTCGCCTCCATCGCGACAGCAGCCGTCGGCCCGATCGGGTTCGTCGCACTGTGCGCGCCGCAGCTCGCACTCCGGATGCTGCGGACCGCGGGGCCGCCGATCCTGGCCTCCGGCCTGGTCGGAGCCGTTCTTGTGATCGGCAGCGACGTCATCGCACGCACCATCCTTCCCGTCGAGCTCCCCGTCGGCATCGTGACCTCCGCCCTCGGCGGACCGTTCCTGCTGTACTTGCTCGTCCGCAACAATCGAAAGGTGTCGGTCTGATGAGCGAGCTCACCACCGAGCACACCGTGCCCCGGCTCGCGGCCGAGGCCCTCACGGTCGGCTACGGCGACCGCATCATCGTCGACGGGCTCGACCTCGAGATCCCGACCGGCGTGGTGACGACGGTGATCGGGCCGAACGGCTGCGGCAAGTCCACCCTGCTCCGCTCGCTCGGCCGACTGCTCAAGCCGAAGTCCGGCCAGGTGCTGCTCGACGGCAAGGCCATCTCCAGTCTCAAGACCAAGGACGTCGCGCGCACCCTCGGGATGCTGCCGCAGGCACCCGTCGCGCCCGAGGGATTGACCGTGGCCGACCTCGTCGCCCGCGGACGGCACCCGCACCAGTCCTGGATCCGGCAGTGGTCCGCCGACGACGAGGGCGAGGTGGCCAGGGCGCTGGCCCTGACCGGGGTTTCCGAGCTCGCGGACCGGCCGGTCGACCAGCTCTCCGGCGGTCAGCGCCAGCGCGCCTGGATCTCGATGGCGCTCGCCCAGGGCACCGACATCCTGCTGCTCGACGAGCCGACCACGTACCTGGACCTGGCGCATTCGGTCGAGGTCCTCGACCTGGTGGACCGGATGCACGAGGAGCTCGGACGCACGGTGGTGATGGTGCTGCACGACCTGAACCTCGCCATCCGCTACAGCGACCGCCTGATCGTCATGTCCGAGGGCGCGGTCGTCGCGTCCGGCACCCCGAGCGAGGTCATCTCGGAGGAGCTGCTGTTGAAGGTGTTCGGGCTCGAGGCTCGCGTCATCGAGGACCCCGTCTCGGACCGACCGCTGATCGTGCCCATCGGGACCCGGCACGTGTACGG
Source organism: Rhodococcus sp. NPDC055112 (assembly GCF_053607505.1). Classification (NCBI taxonomy): domain Bacteria; kingdom Bacillati; phylum Actinomycetota; class Actinomycetes; order Mycobacteriales; family Nocardiaceae; genus Rhodococcus; species Rhodococcus sp. NPDC055112. The sequence continues at coordinate 60,588 of NZ_JBSGTR010000004.1, read as the reverse complement.
GTCGATCGGTGGACCGGTGGCCGAGGCCGACGCGGTGGGCGTGGGCTCGGCCTGAGGTCGGTTGTTTTCGAGCGACCTGCAAGCAGTCGCTAGCGGCAGGCACTTTCGAGCGACCTGCAAGCAGTCGCTAGCGGTGGGCGCTTTCGAGCGACCTGCAAGCAGTCGCTAGCGGTTGCCCCCGCCGATCATCGTGCGCACCAGGCGAACTCCCTGGCCGATCGAGACCTCCGGCAGGTAGGCCCGCCCGATGGCGTTGCCGATGCTCGGCAGCGCCGCGGGATCGGCGAACGTCATGTGCATCGGCACGTACTCGGGCTGGAACTTCGACTTGAAGGCCAGCAGGGACCGGAACCCGTACACCGGCTCCAGCGTCTTGCCGAGCACGTCGAGGAGACGGTCCAGCACGGTCGACAGGGTGGATCGCTCGAGGTCCTCCTCGGTGTCGGCAGCGGCCTCCGGCGAGGAGACCTTCGCCAGCGGCGCGCCGGACAGGCTGACGAACTCGGCGCCCTCCTCCTTGAGGAGCATCGCCGCGGAGGCGATCAGGAACTCCATCGCCGGCCGGAAGCCCTCGGAGCGTCGACGCATGAAGTCGAGGGTCCAGCCGACCACCCGGCCGTCCCGGTAGACGGGCATCCACGAGGTGACCCCGTGCACGGTGCGCTCGGAATCCACTGCGACCAGGCACCGAACCTGTGGATCGTCGATCTCCTCGAGGCCGCCGAGCGTGAAACCCATCTCCGGCATGCCCTTGTCCGCCACCCACTCCTCCGAGATGGCGGTGATCTGATCGGTGATCGCCAGTGGGGCATCGGGGAACGAGATCCACTCGGCGCTGATCCCGTCCTTCTTGGCCCGGTTCACCGCGGTGCGCACGTCCTGGAACTTCTTGCCGGTGAACGCGAGGTCGTCGAGCCGGAGCACCGTCTCCTCCGCGACCTGGATGCCCGACCACCCCATCGAGTCGGTCACCTCACGCAGCTCTCCTGTCACCGAGTAGAAGCACGGAATCCACCCGCTGCCGGATGCGAACTCCGCGAAGTCGGTCACGTTGACCCGCAACCGGTCCGGCGGGCCGACGGGGTCCCCCGTGGTCAGCGCGACTCCCCCGATCACCCGGTAGGCGACGTAGCTCGTCCCGTCCGGACTGAACCAGAACTTGTTGCCGCGCCAGGTCGTCATCCAGGACAGCGGGCTGCCACCGGTGGCGCACAACAGCTTCCTGGCCCGTTCCGTGTCCTCGGTCTCGGCCCCGTAGGCCGGCTTGAGGAACGTGGCCAGCACCGCCACGCAGGCGACCACCCAGAACACCACCCCGGTCCACTCGAAGAGCACCGTCGTGACGGCACTGTCGGGCAGCAGACGCGGGTAAAGCCACTCCAGGTAGACCGGTGGGATCAGGCGCTGCGGGTAGTCGGCGAGCAACCCGACCAACCCCGGATCCCGGTCGAAACCGTGGCGCGCCAGCAGCCCACCGAGGACATACACGATGCCGAGCCCCGCGGCGACGGCGAGCAGGATCGACCACATCCGGCGATACGTGCCCTTCGGCGCGGCGACATCGAAGAACCGTCGGGTCAGCAGCAGCACCACGAGGATCGCGAGCGGCGTCAGGAACGGCGTGATGGTCCCGTACAGATTCGGCGAGTCGAGGCCGTAGAACAGCGATTCCTCACCGACCGTCCTCATGAACCGGACGTAGTCCGCCACGCACAGCGCGAGCAGGATCGCGTGCACGACCACCGCCGCGATCCACGCGAACCGCCTGCCCCTGCGCAGGCCGTCCGCGAGCACCAACAGGAAGACCGAGGGCATCAGACTCTGCACCGTCGGCCCGACCCCACCGAGTCGCAGTCCCAGCAGCCCGTGCCTGCACTCCTCGCCGCTCGGCGAGTCCGCACAAATCTCCCGTACCTCGTCCGGCGTCCACGGCACCCCAAAGAACAGATCGCGCAGCACGGCCAGCGGCCCGATCGCGTCGGCCGAGAGGGCCGCCAGTGCCGGACCGAGCGCGCCGGCCGCGACCACGATCGCGACGAGCACCCTGCCCTCGCGGCGGGTCCCCGCGAGCCGCGCCCCGCGTGCCGACCGGCCGACGATCCAGGGGCCGAGGACCAGCCCGACCACCGCCGCGGCGAGCCGGATGATGTCCTGGAGATGCCCGCCGAAAAGCGCAAGGGTGATCAGCAGCGCGAGCAGCCCCACCCGGGTCCGGCGCCGCCACAGCGTGTCCATCCGTGAGCTCGCCACCATCGCCACGCCGACGATCCACGTCGTCGGGCCGACCGCGGCACCGATGTGCAACCAGAAGCCCCACCAGTCGTCGACCAGATTCACCAGCGCGGCCACCCCGATCCCCAGGAGCGCGCCCAGCACCTGGGTGCTGGCCGCCGCCACCGCGAAGCGGCCCGATCCGATCCGGTGCTCGATCGGTGCGGCCACCAGCAGGACCAGCGCTGTCGCAACCAGATACCCGGCCAGGCCAGGCGCCCAGAGTCCGGCGGTGAGCGCCGTCCACACCCGGCCGTCCTCGAAGGCCCCGATCCCCACCGCGAAATGACGGCTTGCGTACCGCGACGGGCCGGACGGCAGGCTGCCGGTCGCCGCGCCGAGGACCCAGATCAGGACCAGCAGTCCGATACTCACCGGCGCGCCGGTCACCCCGAACCTGGCCAGCTCAAGGAGCCTTCGGGTCTGCCTGGTGGCCGCAGTCGCCGTCGCCTGAGTCATGAAATCAGCCCCATCCTCGTCGCCAACCAGCCGAGCTCGCGTTCGAGCCCGGCCGACCACACAGCAAAGCTGTGTCCCCCTGGCAGTTCCACGTACTGCACGTCCATCCCCGCGGCCTTGGCCGCCTGATACACCCGCTGGGCCCCCGGCCGGTACTCGGCGTCGTCGCTGCCGGCGACAATCACCCCGGCCGAGCCCGGGAACTTCCGCGCCGCCATCAGGTCCATCGGGTTCACCGCCGCGAACTTCGCTGCATCACCGCCGAACGCCTCGTCGACCGTGCGGGCCCGGTCCCCGAGCGTCGGCTCCTCCTGCCCGGACAGGTCGAGGAACGTCGGATACACGTCCGGACGATTGGTGGCCATCTGCAGCGAGCAGGTGCCGCCGTAGGACAGCCCACCGATCGCCCAGGCCCGCGGGGCACGGTTCACCTGTAGGTGCGACTTCACCCAATCGGGCACATCCTCGGCGAGGTAGGTCGCGACGTTGCCGAGCTTCGAGTCGAGGCAGAGGGGGTTGCCGAACTGCGACCCCGTGGCATCGGCGACGACCACCACCGGAGCCAGGCCGCCGTGCTGGGCGGCGAAGGCATCCATCGTCTGCGCGAGCTTTCCGCCGTTGAACCAGTCGACCGGGGAACCCGGCTGCCCGGCCAGCAGGACGAGAACCGGCAGCTCGGGCCGGGGGTCGGCGAAGTAGGCGGGTGGGAGATAGATCTGCGCGTCCCGCGCCCCGAAGCTCGACGCGACGCCGGGGATCGGCACGGTGGTCACCCTGCCCTCGGTTGGCAGGTCGGCCGGCGGCCGCCACACCGAATCGAGCGGGACACCGGTGATCGGGTCGGGCACGGGCGGCGGCACCTCTGCGAAGGCGATCTCGTTCGGATTCGGGAGGCCGAGGACATCGCGCACCGTCGGGTACGCGGCGAAGACCAGGTTGATCTGCGCGCCCGCCGCCGCAACCACGGCCACGACCGCGAGCACGGAGACCGCAGCCCGCCACACCCGTCGGTCGAGCAGCAGGCGCGCCACCAGCAGCGCCAGCGCGAAGATGCCCAGGCCGATCCAGACGTAGATCTCGGTCTCGATCGGATCGGGGAACGGCCGCCACCACTTCTCGACGACCGCCCACAGGGCGGCGGTGCACCCGACCGCGACCGCCGCGGCGAGCGGGATGGCCCGATGCCGGTACCGACGCGGGTCCGTGGTCGGTGCCAGCAGCAACCAGAGTCCGCCGACCGCGCCCAGGGCCGCGACGAACCAGGGCAGCGGGCCTGAGGTCAGTGACCAGCGAAGCAGCCAATCCACGGGTAACGCCTCTCGACTGGGTGACAGCAGACTATTCCCTCCGGCGACCCCTCGCCGGTACCGCAATGTGCCGTTCCACACATAGCACGGATCCTTGAATCTCGTACTACGAGTAGTAGTACGCATGTGCGTCGGACAGTCCGTACACTGTTCCTATGGCAGGACTTGGGGAACTCGAGCGCGCAGTCATGGACCACCTCTGGTCCAGTTCCGAACCGCAGACCGTGCGACAGGTGCACGAGGCTCTCGCCACGCGCCGCGAGCTGGCCTACACGACCGTGATGACGGTCCTGCAGCGTCTCGCCAAGAAGAACCTGGTGATTCAGCAGCGCGACGATCGCGCGCACCGCTACGTACCCGTGCACGGCCGCGACGAGCTCGTCGCGAGCCTGATGGTCGACGCACTGCAGCAGGCAGACGAATCCGACGGCCGGGTCGCCGCGCTGGTGCATTTCGTCGGGCAGGTGGGCGCCGACGAGGCGGCCGCGCTGCGTGAGGCACTCGCCGCGCTCGAGGCGTCGGAGGCGTCCAAAGCCACCCTCCGGAGCGTCGATCCGGGGACCGATCGCGCCAGCTGACCCCACAATGTGGATGATGGGTGGGCAATGAACCCCACCACCGCACTGGCCTTCGCGCTGCTCGCATTGTTGCTTGCAGGGCCGGTGCCAGCCCTCCTCTCCCGGGCCACCTGGCCCCATCGGGCGCCAAGGGCGGCACTGGTGCTGTGGCAGGCCATCGCGCTCGCGGCCGTGTTGTCTGCGTTCAGTTCCGGGCTGGCGATCGCGACGGAACTGCTGGTACCAGGCCCCGACGGCAGGCCGACCACCGCGCCCACCGCCGAGATCGACGCGCTCGGGCTGCCGCTGTGGATCGCCTACGTAGTGGTGCTCGCGCTCACCCTCCTGATCGGCGCGAAGCTGGTGTTCTCCATCGCCTCGGTCGGTGTGCGCACGCGCAGGCGCCGCGCCCGGCACCGAATGCTCGTCGATCTCCTCGACCAGCGCGACCCGCAGCGCGGACGCAACTCGAACCTCCGGGTGCTCAGCGCCGCCGAACCGATCGCGTACTGCCTGCCAGGCCTCCGCCAACGGGTGGTGCTCAGCGAGGGCACCCTGGCGAGCCTCCAGCGGGAGGAGATCACGGCGATCCTGATGCACGAGCGCTCCCACCTTCGCGCCAGGCACGACCTGGTGCTCGAGGCGTTCACCGCGGTGAACGAGGCCTTCCCTCGGGTGGTCCGCAGCAAGTCCGCTCTCGGCTGCGTCCAGTTGCTCGTCGAGATGCTCGCCGACGACTCGGCCCTCAAGGTCACCGGACCCACTCCCCTGGCCCGCGCGCTCGTCGCCTGCTCGGGTTCCAGCGCCCCCGTCGGCGCCATGGCGGCAGGCGGTCCGCACACCCTGACCAGGATCAAACGGCTCGGCGGCGAAGGCAACGATCTGCAGCTCGCGGCCGCCGCGTACCTCACGTCGGTTGCCATCCTCGTGGTGCCGACGATCGCCGTCGCGGTGCCCTGGCTGGTCGAGCTCAGCCGCCTGTTCCGGGGCTGAGCCCGACCCGTCGCCGTGTCAGGCGACCTGGAGCACGGTCCGCACCGGGGTCGGATTGCGGGTCAGGTCCAGCACCGGGCAGTGCTCGTCGACCACTTCCTGCAGTTCCGCGTACCGCTCGGCGCTCTCCGGTCCGGTGAGAGTGACGGTCACCCGCACCTCGCCGAAACCGGGGCGAACCGCCTCGTCGAGACCGAAGAAGCCCTGCACGTCGAGGTCTCCCTCCGCGGTGGCGGTGATGTCCCCGATCTCGAGGCCGAGCTTGTCCGCCCAGAACCGATAGGTCACCACCTGGCAGGACAGCAGCGCCGCCAGGTAGTACTCGACGGGGTTGGGCGCGGTCGATCCGCCGCCGAGCGCGGGCGGCTCGTCCACCTCGACGAAGTGCTTGCCTGCTCGGACGGTGCTGGCGACGGCGTCGTGTGCGGTCGCATTCGCCGTGAACCGGACCTGTGCGTTGGCGCGATCCTTGCGGACGGCGTCGGTGGTCGCGCGGATGATGCCGCCCAGATGTGAGGTCGCGGCATCGGGGATCGGGGTCGTGGTGGTCGCAGCATTGATCGTGGACATGGAAAAGTCTCCTTGCGCAGGATGTTGGTGAACGTCGCAGGATTCGACTCCGCGAGCGACGGTCGCGGTTCAGGTCGGATCAGCGGCCGCGACAAGCGGCGGCACACACCAGCGCAAGATCGATGTGCCGACGACGGACGAGGGCCATAGCCGCATCGGTCACGTGGGTGTCGGTCACCAGGCGATGCTAACCGGCGAATCCTGGTGGTGCACAGGGACTCCGCACGCTCCAACGGCCGCCAGTCAGGCAGTTGCCCACGTCACAACCCCGCTGACGTGTGGTTTTCCGGCGGCTCGCGTACACTGAACGACGGCCGCAATCGCGGTCCACCAATTGATTGTTCAGGCACCCAGCCCCGCCCCCGGCCGTAATGTCACCGGGAAAGGCCAGGCGAAAATGTGCCCTGGCTCGTCTCTTTGCGTGCTGCATGACAGCTCGCGCTCCGCGACGCGCCCGACGTCCGGAGAGGTATCCGCGTGACCGACGCTGTCCACATGTCTTCTGCTGCCCCCGTTTCCCCCGAGGAACTGGAGCCGCTCGAGTCCCCCTCGCCCGCCGAGGAGACTCCCACCGTCACCTTTGCCGAGATCGGCCTGCCCGCACCCGTGGTCGCCGCCCTCGCCAAGAACGGCATCACCGTGCCGTCGCCGATCCAGGCCATGGCCGTCCCGGACGCCATCGCAGGCCGGAACGTCCTCGGTCGCGCCCAGACCGGTTCCGGCAAGACCCTCGCATTCGGCCTGCCGATGCTGGCCCGGCTCGCGCAGCACGAGGACCGTCCCGCGGCCAAGCGGCCGCGCGCCCTGGTCCTGGTGCCCACCCGTGAGCTCGCGATCCAGGTCGTCGACTCGCTGTACCCGTACGCGTCCTCGGTCGGCGTGCGCGTGCTCGCCGCCGTCGGCGGCATGCCGTTCACCAAGCAGGTCGAGCAGCTGCGCCGCGGCGTCGACATCCTCGTCGCCACCCCCGGCCGCCTCGGCGACCACCTGCGGCAGGGCACCTGCATCCTCGACCAGGTCGAGATCACCGCGCTCGACGAGGCCGACCAGATGGCCGACATGGGCTTCCTGCCGGAGGTCCGCTCGATCCTCGGCGAGACCCGGCCCGACGGTCAGCGACTGCTGTTCTCCGCGACCCTCGACCGCGAGGTCCAGTCCCTGGTCCGGCAGTTCCTGGCAGACCACGTGACGCACTCGACGGAGGACGGCAAGGCCAGCGTCGACACCATGGAGCACTACGTGCTCCTCGTCGATCGTGGCCAGAAGGACGTCGTCCTCGCCGAGATCGGCGCCCGCGACGGCCGCACCATCATGTTCGCCAGGACCAAGCTCGGCTGCGAGGGCATCACCGATCGCCTTCGTGCGGTTGGCATCCCGGCCGAGTCGCTGCACGGCGGCAAGGCCCAGAACCAGCGCACCCGCGTCCTCGAGCGCTTCAAGAGCGGCCGCACCCCGGTGCTGGTCGCCACCGACGTCGCGGCCCGCGGCATCCATGTCGACGGCATCGACCTGGTCGTGCACGTCGATCCGCCCGCCGATCACAAGGACTACCTGCACCGCGCAGGCCGGACCGCCCGCGCGGGCGAGAAGGGCACGGTCGTCGCGATCGTGCTGCCGAACCAGCGCCGTCTGGTCCGCAAGCTCACCGGGATGGCGGGGGTGGACGCCACCGCGGTGAACGTCGCGCCCGGATCCGAGGAGTTGGCCACCATCACCGGCGCCAAGGCGCCGAGCGGCGAGCCGGTCCGCGAACAGCACTTCAAGAGCGATCGCTTCGGCGACCGGCCCCGTCGCGAGGGCGGCTACCAGGGCAGCCGTCCCCGCCGTGAGGGTGGCGGCTACCAGGGCAACCGCCCGCAGCGTGACGGCGGCGGCTACCAGGGCAGCCGTCCCCGCACCGAGGGCGGCTACCAGGGCAACCGCTCCGAGGGCGGCTACCAGGGCGAGCGCAAGTACAACGACCGCCCCCAGCGCAGCGAGGGTGGCTACCAGCGCTCGCACGGCAGCCGTCCCTACGGCGACCGCCCGCAGGGCGACCGCCCGAACCGCGACTCCGGCAACGGCGAGCGCAGCTACGGGGATCGCCCCCAGCGCAGCGGCGATTCCTCGCGTTCCGGCGGCTTCCGTAGCCGGACCGAGCGCCGCTCGTACGACGGATTCGAAGGCCCGCGCGGCGATCGCTGATCGCTGAGCGCCGACGCGCTCGACACAGACACCCAGACGCCACCGACCGCACCCGCGGTCGGTGGCGTCTGGGCTATCCGGCACACGACGGACGGCACCCGCCCCCGTCGACAGCTATCGGGACCCCGCGCTTTTCTTCGCGGGCCCAGCAAGGGAAGGTGTACGGCATGACCGAGAACAGCAGCACGACCGCCCGCGCGCAGATCGGCGTCACCGGACTTGCCGTGATGGGCTCCAACATCGCCCGGAACTTCGCCCGGCACGGACACACCGTGGCACTGCACAACCGAAGCGTCGCGAAGACCGACGCCCTCATCGCCGAGCACGGCGGTGACGGAGACTTCGTCCGCACCGAGACCGTCGAAGAGTTCGTTGCGGCACTGCAGAAGCCGCGCCGCGTCCTGATCATGGTGAAGGCGGGAGACGCCACGGATTCGGTGATCGAGGAGCTCGCCTCCGCGATGGAGCCGGGCGACATCATCATCGACGGTGGCAATGCGTTGTACACGGACACGATCCGCCGCGAGGCCTCCCTCCGCGACCGCGGACTGCACTTCGTCGGTGCCGGCATCTCCGGCGGCGAGGAGGGCGCGCTGAACGGCCCGTCGATCATGCCGGGCGGCCCCAAGGAGTCCTACGAGTCCCTCGGACCGCTGCTCGAGTCCGTGGCGGCTCAGGTCGACGGCACCCCGTGCTGCACCCACATCGGCCCCGACGGCGCAGGCCACTTCGTGAAGATGGTGCACAACGGCATCGAGTACGCCGACATGCAGCTGATCGGGGAGGCCTACCACCTCTTCCGCGACGCGCTCGGCCTCGACGCCGGCCAGATCGCTGATGTGTTCACCGAGTGGAACGCAGGCACCCTCGAGTCCTACCTGATCGAGATCACCGCGGAGGTGCTGCGCCAGAAGGACGCCAAGACCGGTCAGGCGCTCGTGGACGTGATCGTCGACGCCGCCGAGCAGAAGGGCACCGGCCGCTGGACGGTCAAGTCGGCGCTCGACCTCGGGGTCCCGGTCACCGGCATCGCCGAGGCCGTCTTCGCCCGCGCCCTCTCCGGCTCGCGCGCCCAGCGCGCGGCCGCCCAGGCGGCGGGCCTCGCATCCGGCGAGCTCGGCGAGAAGCCGAGCGATGCAGCGCAATTCACCGAGGACATCCGCGCCGCCCTCTACGCGTCGAAGATCATCGCGTACGCCCAGGGGTTCGACCAGATCGCGGCGGGCAGTGCCGAGTACAACTGGGACCTCAAGCCCGCCGACCTGGCAACCATCTGGCGAGGCGGCTGCATCATCCGCGCGCAGTTCCTCAACCGCATCAAGGACGCGTACGAGGAGAACCCGGGCCTGCCGAGCCTGATCCTCGCCCCGTACTTCCGGGAGTCCATCGAGGCGGGCATCGACAGCTGGCGCCGCGTCGTCGCCACGGCGACCATGCTCGGCATCCCGGTCCCCGGTTTCGCCTCCTCCCTGTCGTACTACGACGGCCTGCGTGCCGAGCGCCTGCCGGCCGCGCTCACGCAGGGGCAGCGCGACTTCTTCGGCGCCCACACCTACGAGCGCACCGACCGTCCCGGCAAGTTCCACACGCTCTGGAGCGGTGACCGCAGCGAGGTCGAGGCGTAGCAGTCGCCGACGTCCCGCGAGCCCGGCCTCCCGAGGCGCACACCGAAGTGTGTCCGCCGACGGGAGGCCGGGCTCGACTCGTCAGGCCACCATCCGGCCGCCCGGCGGCGGTCCCAGCAGCGGCTGCACGATGGTCGAGCTGATCGCGGCCTCCCACGGCATCAGCCCCTGACAGTCGGCCCAGACCGCCTGAACCGCGGACACGTCCCCTGGCCCGTACAACCCGACCGCGCGCAACAGCCAGGACTCGTACTCGCGCGCCCGGATCAGGCACACCTCGAGCCCGCCGACCTCGAGCCGCTCCCCCGGCACGAGCCGATCGCCGTGCCACAACCGGCGGGCGAGGCCGCCAAGGACCGCCACCGACTCGTCCGCGGTTCTGCCGGTGACGATCACCTCGGGGCAGCCGATCTCGGTCAACCCGACCGTGTAACAGAAGGCGGGATGGACGCCCCGCTCGTCGACGGAGGACTCGACATACTGCAGCGCCCATCCGAACCTGTCGATGTTCCGCAGCATCTTTCGATGCGCCTGCTCCGGCGTCATCCCCTCGCAGATCTCACACATGACCACCCTCCCGAGATCGAATGTACGTTCGATCAAGATCATGCGCCGTGCCACCGACACCGCGCACCCGCGGCGACGTCATGCAGCACGAATGACGGAACCCACGCTTCGGAGCGGTAATCTCACTGCACGCGCCGACGACGTTCCGTGAGATCGGGGGCGCCCCGCGGCCCAACACTCGGAGGCAACCGCGACATGTCCGACCCAGCCACCACAGGACCCGCAGACACGTTCGCGGGCCTCGGCCTTCCGCCGCTGCTGGTGCAGTCGCTGAACCGCGAGAAGATCACCGCCCCGTTCCCGATCCAGGCCGCCGCGATCCCCGACATCCTGGCCGGGAGGGACGTGCTGGGGCGCGGGCCGACCGGTTCCGGCAAGACCCTCGCCTTCGGGCTGCCGATGCTGGTTCGGCTCAAGGGAGCCCCCAGCGCACCAGGGCGCCCCCGCGGGCTCGTGCTCGCGCCGACCAGGGAACTGGCCGCGCAGATCGAGAAGGCCCTCGACGAGTCCGCGCTCTCGCTCGGTCTGCGCCTGGCCTGCGTGGTCGGCGGGCTACCCATCAAGGCACAGGCGCAGCGACTCGCACGGGGGGTGGACCTGCTGGTGGCGACGCCCGGCCGGATGGCCGACCTGATCGCCCAGGGCGCCGCCTCGCTTGCCGACGTCCGCGTGACCACGATCGACGAGGCCGACCACATGGCGGAGCTCGGGTTCCTTTCGCAGGTCACCACCCTGCTCGACCAGACGGCGAAGGACGGTCAGCGACTGCTTTTCTCCGCGACCCTGGACGGCGGAGTGGACGATCTCGTCCAGGACTACCTGCACGATCCCGTCACCCACGCCACCGCGCCGGTGGCCGCCTCGGTGGCCACGATGGAGCACCACCTGCTCCACGTACGCAAGGCCGACAAGTGGGTCGTGCTCGCCCAGATCGCCTCGCGCAGCGGTAAGACCCTGCTCTTCGTTCGCACCAAGCACGGCGTGGACCGGGTGGCCGAGGAGCTTCGGGCGGCCGGCGTCGTCGCGGGGGCACTGCACGGCGACAAGACGCAGAGCAACCGCACCCGCACCCTCGCGGCGTTCGCCGACGGCGACACCCCCGTTCTCGTCGCCACCGATGTCGCGGCCCGCGGCATCCACGTGGACGGGATCGACCTGGTCGTCCACGTGGACCCTCCCGCCGAGGCGAAGGACTACCTGCATCGCGCCGGACGGACCGCTCGCGCAGGCGAATCCGGGACGGTGGTGACCCTGGTGACCGACGACCAACGCGGCGAGGTCGCCGCGCTCACCGCGAAGGCAGGCGTGGACGTCGTCGGCGTCGAGGTACGCCCGGGCGCACCCGAACTCGTCGCCCTGACCGGCGCCTGCGAGCCCACCGGCGTCCCTGTGCCCCCGCCCTCCGCGCCTGCGCCGACGGCCCCGAAGGAGCGGGCCACCGGACCGGGTACCCGTGGCAGGCGTCCTGGCGCGACAACGGTCCGCTCGGGCGGGCGGCGCGGCAGCGGCGCAGGGGCACACGGCCACCGCAACCGCAACCGAGGAGGACACTGAGCGATGTCGGGAACCCCGCTGCTGGCAGTCGCATTCGCGCTGATCGGCGCTCTGCTGTTCGCCTGCGGCTCCGTCGCACAGCAGAGCGCGGCGGCCGGGGTCGCCGAGGACGATGCCCTGCTCGCCGAGCTGATTCGGAGCAAGCGCTGGTGGGCGGGACTGCTCGGCGACGGCGGCGGATACGTCTTCCAGGCGATCGCGCTCGGCGTCGGGTCGGTGCTGGTGGTGCAGCCGCTGATCGTGGCCTCGCTGTTGTTCGCTCTCCCCCTCTCCGCCCGGTTCAGCGGCGCCAGGATGACCGCGCGCACCTGGGCGATGGCGCTGGCGCTGGCGGCGGCGCTCGTCGTGTTCCTGATCGTCGGGAATCCGACCGAGGGCCACAATTCGGCGGCGATCGCCGACTGGCTGATCCCGCTCGCGGTGGTCCTCGGACTGGTCGCCGCAGCGGTCGCGGTCGCGATGACCCGGATCGGCCCCGGCCCGCGGGCCCTGCTGCTCGGGTTCGCCAGCGGCGCGCTGTACGGCGTGGCGGTCGCGCTGACCAAGTCCGTCATCGACCTGCTGCACCTGGGCCCCGCGGCCGTGCTCGGCAACTGGACCACCTGGGCCCTGATCGCCGCCGGACTCACCGGGTTCTACCTCCAGCAGCGCGCGTTCCACGCGGGCTCGCTCTCGGCCTCGCTGCCCGCCATCACCATCGCCGAGCCGCTGGTGGCCGCCGCCCTCGGGTTCGCGGTGCTCGGCGAGCGGCTCCGGGTGCACGGCCCCGGCATCGCGCTGATCGCTGTCGCGGTGCTCGTCATGGTCGTCACCACGGTCGGGCTGTCCCGATCCCAGGCCGATGTGACCACCCACGCCCAGGCCTCGCAGCCGGTACTCTCGTAAGACGTGCGCTTCCTCGACGGCCAGCAGCCGCCCTATGACCTGACCTACGACGACGTCTTCATGGTGCCCAATCGCACCGACGTCACCTCGCGCTTCGACGTGGATCTGTCCACGCTCGACGGATCGGGCACCACCATCCCGATCGTCGTCGCCAACATGACCGCGGTCGCCGGACGCCGGATGGCCGAGACCGTCGCGCGCCGCGGCGGGATCGTGGTCATCCCTCAGGACATCCCGGCCTCCGCGGTCGCCGAGACCGTCGCGTTCGTCAAGAGCCGCCACCTGGTGGCCGACACCCCGGTCACCCTCGGCCCCGAGGACTCCGTCTCCGACGCGATCGCGCTGCTGCCCAAGCGCGCGCACGGCGCCCTTGTCGTCGTCGAGAACGACCGGCCGATCGGCGTCGTCACCGAGGCCGCGTGCGCGGACGTCGACCGCTTCGCCCGGCTCCGCTCCGTCGCCATCACCGACTTCGTCACCGCGCCCGTGACGGCCTCCCCGCGCGAGGTCTTCGAGCTGCTCGAGACCAAGCACGACCCGATTGCGGTCATCGTCAACGAGGACGGCACCCTTGCCGGTGTGCTCACCCGCACCGGCGCCATCCGGGCGGGCATCTACGAACCGGCCCTCGACGCGGACGGCAAGCTGCGAGTCGCCGCGGCCGTCGGCATCAACGGCGACGTGGCCGCGAAGGCGAAGGAACTGGTCGCGGCGGGCGCGGATGTGCTCGTGATGGACACCGCACACGGTCACCAGCAGAAGATGCTCGACGCGCTCGGCGCCGTCGCGTCGCTCGACCTCGGTGTGCCGCTGGCGGCGGGCAACGTCGTCTCGGCGGCAGGCACCAGGGACCTCATCGCCGCGGGTGCCAACATCGTCAAGGTCGGCGTCGGCCCCGGCGCGATGTGCACCACCAGGATGATGACCGGCGTCGGCAGGCCCCAGTTCTCCGCGGTGGCCGAGTGCTCTGCGGCCGCACGGGAACTCGGCGCCCACGTATGGGCGGACGGCGGCGTCCGGCACCCCCGCGACGTAGCACTGGCCCTCGCCGCGGGCGCGTCGAACGTGATGATCGGTTCCTGGTTCGCCGGCACCTACGAGTCCCCCGGCGATCTGCGGATGGACCAGGCGGGCAACGCCTACAAGGTGAGCTTCGGCATGGCGTCCAAGCGCGCGGTCGCGGCCAGGACGGCCACAGACAGCGCCTTCGATCGCGCCCGTAAGGGCCTCTTCGAGGAGGGCATCTCGAGTTCCCGCATGCGCCTGGACCCGGACCGCCCCGGCGTCGAGGACCTCATCGACCACATCTGCTCCGGCGTGCGCAGCACCTGCACCTACGCCGGTGCCCGCACGGTCGAGGAGCTGCACGAGAAGGCGCTGCTCGGGGTCCAGTCCGCGGCCGGGTTCGCCGAGGGGCGCCCGCTGCCGGCCGGCTGGTAGCGAGCCGACACACCGACGCACCACCTCGACTACCGGGCACGGTCCCCCGTGCCCGGTAGAATCGTGGTCTGCACGCACACACGCGCAGGGAAAGCCTGCGCACAACAGGAAGGAACAAGGTGCCTGAGGCACCCACTCTCACCGTCGTCGACTCGACCGAGTCAGGCGACGAGAGCACCTCTACGGAGGGCTCCTCTACCGAGCCGGGCGACAAACCCGGCGCACAGCCCCTACTGTTCGGACCCACGCTCGGCGGCGATAGCTGATGGAGATCGCACTCACCGTCTTGAGCCTCATCGGGTTCGCGGCACTGACCGCAGGCACCGCGTTGTTCGTGGCTGCGGAATTCTCGCTCACCGCGCTCGAGCGCAGCACCGTCGACTCCCACGCGCGCGACGGCGACCGGCGTTCGCGCCAGGTGCAGCACGCTCACCGCACGCTCTCGTTCCAGCTCTCCGGCGCCCAGCTCGGCATCACGATCACCACGCTGATCACCGGCTATCTCGCGGAGCCGGTGCTGGCCAAGCTCATCGCACCGCTGTTGACGGCGGTCAACATCAGCGAATCGGTCGCAGCCGGGATCTCGCTGACGCTCGCCCTGGTGCTGGCCACCTCGCTGTCGATGATCTTCGGTGAGCTGGTGCCGAAGAACCTGGCCATCTCCCGCCCGCTGCAGACCGCGCGCGCCACCGCGGGCCTGCAGGCCGGGTTCTCGACGGCGTTCAAGTGGGCGATCAACGGGCTCAACGGATCAGCCAACTGGGTGGTCCGACGGCTCGGCATCGAACCCGCCGAGGAACTGCGTTCGGCGCGCTCCCCCCAGGAACTGGGCTCACTGGTGCGTACCAGCGCGCGCCGCGGCGCACTCGACGCCGGGACCGCCCTGCTCGTCGATCGCTCGCTGAGGTTCGGCGAGCTCACCGCGGAGGAGCTGATGACCCCGCGGGTGAAGGTCGAGACCCTCGAACTCCGGGACACCGTCGCCGACCTGATCGAGGCCGCGTCACGGACGGGCTTCTCGCGGTTCCCGATCGTCGACGGCGACCTGGACGACACGGTCGGCGTCGTGCACATCAAGCACGCGTTCACGGTGCCCGCCGCGGGCCGCGCCAGCACGCCGCTGGTCACCATCGCGCAGAAGGTCCCCGTTGTGCCGTCGAGCCTCGACGGCGACGAGGTGATGGAGCGCGTCAGGGCCGACGGCATGCAGGTCGCGCTCGTGGTCGACGAGTACGGCGGCACCGCGGGCATGGTGACCATGGAGGACCTGATCGAAGAGATCGTCGGCGACGTCCGCGACGAGCACGACGAGCCGGAGATCGAGGTGCAGCGCAGCGGCGACAGCTGGATCTGCTCGGGCCTGCTGCGCATCGACGAGGTCTCCCTGACCACCGGTTACTCGGCACCCGAGGGCGAGTACGACACCCTCGGCGGACTCGTCCTTGCCCACCTGGGCCGGATCCCCGAGGTCGGCGACCAGGTGGTGCTGCCCCATCCTGACGACGACGGCAGGTCCGCAGGCGGCTGGATAGCCAGGGTCGCCGCGATGGACGGCCGCCGGATCGACCGGGTGGTGCTGACCCCGGTCGCCGACCTGGCCGACCACTCGACGGAGACGAAGGAGCACGACGATGAGTGACCTGTTCGCGGTCGCCCTGACCGTTCTCCTGCTGGCGGGCAACGCGTTCTTCGTCGCAGCCGAGTTCGCGCTGATCTCGGCGCGCCGCGACCGTCTCGAGGCCCTGGAGGCGCAGGGCAAGAAGCGCGCACGCACGGTGATCAGGGCAGGCGAGAACCTCTCGCTGATGCTGGCGGGCGCGCAGCTCGGAATCACGATCTGTTCGATCCTGCTCGGCCGGGTCGGCGAGCCCGCGATCGCGCACCTGATCGAGGCGCCGCTGGACGCCCTCGGCGTGCCTGCCGGGTTCCTGCACCCGATCGGGTTCACGCTCGCGCTCTCGCTGGTGGTGGTGCTGCACATCCTGCTCGGCGAGATGGTGCCGAAGAACATCGCCATCGCCGGGCCGGAACGCAGTGCGATGCTGCTGGTGCCCATGCACCTGGCGTTCATCCGGCTCGTCCGCCCGCTCATCGCGTTCTACAACCTCTGCGCGAACGCGACGCTGCGGCTGATGCGCGTACAGCCGAAGAACGAGCTGGACACCACCGTGTCGGCGCTGGAGCTCGCCGAGATGATCGGCGAGTCCCGGTCCGAGGGGCTGATCGACGAGGAGGAGCACCGACGGCTGACGTTGGCGCTGCACACCGCCGACCGGACCGTCGCGGACGTGCTGATCCCGCTCGACAAGGTGCGCAGCGTGCCGCTGACCGCGAGCGGGACCACGCTCGGCGCCGTCGAGGAGGCGGTGATCGAGACCGGGTACTCCCGCTATCCCGCGCGGCTGGCCGACGGAACACTGGCCGGGTACCTGCATCTCAAGGACGTCCTCGACGAGGTCGGTGACGTCGAAGCGGGTCCGGACACGGTGATCCCCCGCTCGGACGTGCGACCGCTGCCGCAGGTGCAGGTGCAGACCCCGCTCGACGAGGCGCTCGGGACGCTGCGGCGCGCGAGCAGCCACCTGGGGTCGGTGGTCGACGAGACCGGGCAGACGATCGGCATCGTCGCGCTGGAGGACCTGGTGGAGGAGTTCATCGGTACCGTGCGCGACGGTACCCACCGGATCGACGACGCGGTGCCGGGGCAACGGACACCGTGACACGGCCTGACCTCTCGAGCGGTCCACTCGTCCTCACGCAGGACGAGTGGACCGCCCGCCGCGACGCGCACCGGGACCGGGTGGACGCCCTGATCGGGCCGCACCTGTCCCGGCAGACCCGCGGCGAGAAGCACCCGGTGATCGACTTCCTGTTCACCTACTACAGCCTGCGACCCGCGCAGCTGCGACGCTGGCACCCTGGCCTGGGAGTGCGGCTGACCGGGCCCGCGGCGCGCGAGTACTGGGACTACTCCGGGTACCACCGGTGCGGCGACGACGCCGAGGCCGATCCCCGCATGCTCACCCAGCGCCGCTCGATGCTCGAGTTCACCCAGCGCCTGCTCGCGGGCACCGCCGCGCGGCCCGCGCAGCTCGGCTGCTTCGGGCTGCACGAGTGGGCGATGGTGTACCGCGGCGGCGCGGAAGCGGTCCGGCATTCGGGCACCCCGCTACGACTCGGGCCGGACGGCACCGATGCGGTGGTGGAGTCGATGAACCTGCGCTGCACGCACTACGACGCGTACCGGTTCTTCACCCCGGACGCGGTGGGCCGCAACGACACCGCACTGCAGCGCGAGGGCCAGGCAGCGCGGGAACAGCCGGGCTGCCTGCACGCGGGCATGGATCTCTACAAGTGGTGCTACAAGTTGGCACCGCTGGTCGACTCCGACCTGCTGCTGCGGTGCTTCGAACTGGCGATGGCCGCGCGGGAACTCGACATGCGGGCGAGCCCGTACGACCTGAGCGCGCTCGGCTACGAGCCGGTCACCATCGAGACCCCGCAGGGCCGAGCGGACTACGTTCGAGAGCAGTCGGCGCTCGCCGAGCGCGCGGCGCCGCTGCGCGAGGAGTTGCTGGCCAAGTGCGGGGCACTGCTGAACCGGTGACTCCGCCGGCGCTCACGCCCCCTGCGAGGCCCACTCGATCGCGGCCGGCTCCTCGGCGAGCGCGAAGGAACGCACCTCGCAGGGAATGAGGAAGCTGATCAGGTGAATCGCCTTGTCGATCCACTCGTGATCGGTGACCAGTGCGATGCGACCCCAGCTGTGCCGTGGACGTGACTCGAGCTCGGCGTCCTGCCACAGCGCACCGGCGGTGTAGCGGCTCAGGTCGTCGCCGAGCACATAGACGATGTTGACCTTCTCGTGCTCGGCGATCTTCGCGTCGATGGCCGGGTCGAGGACGTCCTTGTAGTCCTGCGCTGTCACCGTCCCCGTCGCCCGAAATCCCAGGGTGCCTGCGGGCAGGTTTTCCATGGTCTCGATCACGGATCCATGGTTCCACAGGTCGAGTCCCGGTGTGACGCAACGTGGGAATGCCGAGGGCACCGAATCGCTCGCGTCCTTCGGACGCGTGCTGCACGATCACACGGTGAAGTTCACCCGAGAAGACATCGACACCCAGGAACTCGACCGGCGCCGGGCGCTCTACGGCCCGCTCACCGCGGCGGTCCGCGAACTCGTCGACGCCACCATTCGCACCGAGGTCGACGAGGCGGTGATCCGCGAGGTGGAGGCGACAATCGTCGCCGCCACCGCGAAGCTGCGCGCGACACAGATCGACGGCGGGTTCGGGATGCGGTTCACCGCCGACGGCGAGTCGATCGCCTGGGGCAACGCGGGGATCGGCCTGCGGAACGCGATCGCTCCCCCGCTGGTCATCGAGTCCGACGACGGCGGCCTGCACTGGACCGAGGTCACCCTGGGCGCCGCCTACGAGGGCCCACCGGGGCTGGTGCACGGCGGGATCTGCGCACTGGTGATGGATCACCTGCTCGGCACCACCGCCAGTTCGATCGAGCCGCGGTTCACCGGCACCCTCACGCTGCGGTACCGGCGCGGCACCCCACTCGGACCGCTGCGCGCCGAGGCCCGGATCGATCGCAACGAGGGCCGCAAGACCATCGTCGTCGGAACCCTCTCGGACGCCATGGGCGTCACCGTCGAGGCCGAGGGGATCTTCATCGGTCCTGCAACGCAGAACTGAGGTCGCACCTCGACACCGCCCACCGGCAACGCCGACCGGAGGTGTCACGGCCGCGGCTCATGCGGTGGTGATCATTAGCGGCGTGTCTCGGCTCCTGAATACACGAAATGCCCTGAACCGCGCAGCATCACGATCACACTCCACCGAGGTGCCGGTACAACGTACTTCGGGCAACTCCGAGCACTTCGGCGATCTCGGGCATGGGGACGCCGTCAGCCCGCATCCTGTTGGCCTGTCGCTTCTTTGCGGCGGTGAGCGCGGCCGGGCGGCCCCCCACTCGGCCGCGCTCGCGGGCGGCAGCGAGGCCAGCGACAGTTCGCTCTCGGATGAGGCTGCGCTCGAAATCGGCGAGCGCACCAAAGATGTGGAAGATCAGCTTCCCGCCGGCGGTCGAAGTGTCGATAGCCTCGGCCAGCGGGCGGAACGCCACCCCGCGCTGCTCGAGCTCGGTGACGGTCTCGATCAGATGCGGGAGGCTGCGGCCTAGGCGGTCGAGCCGCCACACGACGAGAATGTCGCCCGGCCGGAGCGCGTCCATCACGGCGGCAAGCTCCGGCCGGTCGGTCTTCGCGCCGGAGGCGGTGTCAGTCCAGACTCGGAAACACCCGGCGGCGCTGAGAGCGTCCGTCTGGAGGTCAAGGTTCTGGTCGGCGGTCGAGGCCCGGGCTTAACCCAACAGTGCGCTCACGGCCGTGAGTGTCCCAGAACTCACCGACAGCACCAGGTTTCGGGACACCAGCATTGAGACAGGTTTTTGGGACACGTGAGGCGCTGGTCGCTCGTCGCCACTCCCCTGTGACCTTCAGTGAAAAGTGGCGGGATTCTTCCAGGGGATGCCGTCAGGAGGCTGGCGGGTACGGCATCTGGCTACAAGTCGATGTCCACGCGAATCGAGCGTCCGATCTGCGGGAAGGCCCGCTGAGCGCAGTCAGTCCGCTCGCAGATCTTGCAGCCTGTACCGATCGGGACTGGGAGCAACTGGCTCGTCGAGGCGCAGTCCCCGTGCATAGACGAGCCGGCCTGCATGGGTGATGTCGCAGCCGAGTCCGACGGCGAAGTTGCGCTTGAAGGTGCCGTACGGGCGGGTTCCGTCGTCCGTCGTGCGCGCGATCCCCACCGACAACAGTGCCTTGTCAATACGTATGGGATTACTGTTCAGCTCTGTCCGATTTGTACTACCGTTCCGCCCGTCGGCAGAGCGGCGCGAGGTTAACGCAGTGCCCTGGTCCAGCAGGGGCCTGAGCACCGCGTTCTGGGCCGCCGGCATCGCCGTCGACACCGCGGGCCTGAGCGCACGCACATCAGCCCGGTGGGACCGGTCGATGACCGACAAGCGCCGCGAGAGAAATCGCGGCCACCAACCGCGGTGTGCGATCGACCGCGACCTGATGAGGAAGGAACCCGCCGGTGGGCGCTGAAACCCCCGCACGACGGACCCGCTCGGCCCGCGAAGGCGCCGAGCAACTCGGTGTCTCACCGCGCAAGGTACGCAACAGAATGCCCGAGCCCCGGGCCGAGTACGAGGCACGTGCCGCCGAACGCCGCCGCCGGGTGCTGGAACTGCGCGCCGAGGGCCTCAAACTACGCGAGATCGCGGACGAGGTCGGCATAACGGTCGGCGGTGTGGGCACGATCCTGCACCGCGCCTACAAGGCCGAAGCCGAGCGACACACTCCCTCAATTGTTGAGCAGGTATTCGAACTCACACGTGAGGTGCAAGCCAAAATCCAAGAGGCGAAGACCCACGCGCCGCCGAGAACCTGATCTGCACGGCGCGGTGTGAGTTCTCGCGACAAAGGCGACAACAGTATGTGCCAAACCGAAACGCTCGCCGCTGGTGGCAACCCCAACGGCTGACCAGTGTGAGTCCTTCTCCAACTTCCGGGGTGTAGTTCACCCGAGGCCCCCCTTTTCTGGTTCCAGGGGCTATGCCCCGACCCGCAAGGTCTGGGCCACCGACGCATGCCCCCGCTCCGATATTCATCCCATCAATTTTCGGTAGGCAGCGGCGGATATGACCCCTACAGTCTCTGGCGCTGACCCGGCCCTAGCGCTTGGTCGTACCGGCAACGCTCTATCCGAGAGGTCCCCATGCGTAGTACCCGCGCCCGCCGTGCCGCGATGATCGGCACCGCGGCAGTCCTTCTGGTCGCGCCGTGCGTGGCCCTCGCCCAGGCCGAACCCACCCCACCGGCGCCCGCGTTGCCCGCGGACATGGTGGCCGCGATCCAACGCGACCTCGGACTCAACCCGGACCAGTACCTTCAGCAGGCCGAGACCGGGCAGGAGCTGCTGAGGTTCGCCGACACCCTCCGCGGCAAGTTCCCCACCGCGTTCGCCGGCGTGTGGCTCGATGCGGCCGGCGCGCCGTTGGTCGGTCTGGCCGACGGACCGGACAAGGCCGCCGCCCGCACCGCCGTCGAGGCCGCCGGCTATCAGGTCAAGGACCAGGCGCGCAGTGAGCAGGCCCTGTCCGGCCTACTCGGCCAGCTCAACACCTGGGTTCAGCAGTTGCCCGCACCGCTGGCCGGCCTCATCAACGGCACCGCGATCGACCCCGCCGCCAACGACATCGCACTCGAAGTCAAGGACACCGCCGAGGGCCAGGGCCTGCAGCTGCCCGACTTCCTCAACTTCGTGCACGTGGCGAAGGGCCCGGGCGGCTCGTCCGATCTGCCCGGGCTCGGCTCACTCGGCTCATCCGACCCCACCAAACCCACCGAACCGACCACCACCAAGCCGACCGAACCGACCACCACCACCACCAAGCCGACCACCAACCCCGTTGCCTCCACGGTCGCCCTCGACCCCATCACCGCGGCACCCGGCACCAATGAGTACACGCTGACGGCGAAGGTCACCCCCGCGGCAGCGGGCGGCACCGTCGAATTCAAGGACGGCACCACCGTTCTCGGCACCACACAGGTCAAGGCCGACGGCACCGCCACCAGGATTTGGTACCCCGAAACCAACGGCAAGCACACCATCACCGCCACCTTCTCCGGCCGCAACGGCGTCACCGGATCCACCACCACCGCGCAGGTCACCGTCGCACCCGCCGACAACAACCCCGTTGCCTCCACGACCACCCTCGACCCCATCAAGGGAGCCACCGTCGGCAAGGCGATCACGCTGAAGGCGAAGGTCACGCCCGCAGCTAAGGGTGGCACCGTCGCGTTCGAGGTAAACGAGGTCGGTAGAAACATCTCCAACGAAGTGCCGGTCGGCGCCGACGGCACCGCCACCCTGAAGTGGACCCCCGAGGTCGCCGGCAAGGCGACCGTCGACGCCACCTTCTCCGGCCGCGACGGCGTCGCCGGATCCACCACCACGGCGCAGGTCACCGTCGCAGAGGCCCCCAAGCCCACCACCACCACGGCCAAGCCGCCGGCCCCCGACGCCGTCATGGGTGGCCAGGGCTACCGGTCCGGCGAGACCGCCAGCGACCCCTGCTCGTTCGGTTTCAACGCCACCGACGGTGACGGCAAGCCGGTGAACATCACCGCCGGACACTGTGACCTCAGCCGCGGAGGCTCCCCGCGGGTGTTCGTGGGGGGAAGCTACGTCGGCGCTTTCGAGAAGGTCGTCTTCGAGGGCTTTGACTATGGGTTGATCAGGATCGACGACCGCCGTCGATTCGAGAACAACTTTGTTTCCACCTACGGCGGGGACCCGGTGCGGATCACCGGCACGGCAGATCCCGTGGTCGGGGCGCCGGTGTGCAAGTCCGGCCAAGTCACCGGCTTCACCTGCGGCAAGATCACCGCCGTCGACGTGTCCATGAATTCCGGTCCCCGAGGTGCCAGGGTGCCCAATGCCTTCGCCGCGCAGGTATGTTCGATCCCCGGTGACAGCGGCGGAGCCATTGTGACCGGTACCAAGGCGCTGGGCGTCACGGTCGCCGGCAGCGGCTGGGATTGTGACCCCTCCAAGCAGACGTACGGGCAGCCGATCAACTCGGTCCTCGCGGACAACCCTGGCCTGAAGGTCCGCACCAACTAGGTTGTGCCCCGAAGTGAGTTGATGGGGTGGCACCGCACGGTCGTCGCAACACTCTCGATTTGGGAGGTTGCGACGACCGGGTCGTTTTCGAGGAATGTGGCCGAGTTCGGTAACCGGTTGGCCTGATAGCCGTCATATCGCCCGTGTCCGCGCACCTGCGTGGGTCGCTGACCTGGGAAAGGGCTGCGAGATGGCGTGGCACCAGCAGTTCACGATGGCACCGACATGCCCGTCTACTTCTGCAACCCCGCCTCCCTTTGGCAGCTCGCCACCCACGAAAACGCCAATGGTCTTCTGCGTCAGCACTTCCGAAGGGCGCCGACCTGAGTGCCATGGTCCCGTAGTCCTCGAACACGTCGCCCGCCAACTCAACGCCGTCCACGCAAAACGCTCGACTGGAATATCCCAGCCGAGCGTCTGCGTGATCTGCTGACCCGCTAGTTGGTGCGGATCTTCAGACCGGGGTTCTCCTTGAGGATCTCCTTGATCGGTACCGAGATGGTGCTGAGGGAACCCCCGCACGGAATTGTGCTGCCGTTCAGGATGCCGAGTGCCTTGGTGCCGGTCAGTACGGGGCCACCGCTGTCGCCATGACCCGAACAGAGGTTCGCGCCGAAGGCGTTGTTCAATTTCGCCGATCCGAGGGTGCGGCGTTCGTTGATACGGGTGATTTTGCCGCAGGTGTAGCCGGTGCTTTTGCCGGACTTACACGCCGGAGCCCCGACCACGGGATCTGCCGTGCCGGTGATCGCGACCGGGGCCGAGCCGGGGGCGCGAACAAAGTTGTTCTCGAAGCGCTTAGCGACGTTGTCGTCGATCTTGATCACCGAGTAGTCACTGCCGTTCATGACTGTCTTGTCGAAGGTGCCGTAACGATTCTCGAAGCGATCGCCGATGACCTCGAATGCAATTGAGGCGTAAAGAGTGCCCGCTTCAGCTGCGTCCTTGTCGCAGTGTCCGGCGGAGATGTTCACCGCGTGGCCGGATGCGTCGGTGCCGTTGAAACCGAACGAGCAGAGGCTCTTGTCCCCGTTCTCGTTCTCGGTGCCGTATTCGTCGCCACCGAGGACCGCGTCGGCAGCCAGCGGCTTGGTGGGCTCGGTCGGCTTGGTGGTGGTGGGCATGGGAGTGGTGTTGTCGACCGTTGTGACGGTGACCTGCGCGGTGGTGGTGGATCCGGTGACGCCGTTGCGGCCGGAGAAGGTGGCGGTGATGGTGTGCTTGCCGTTGGTTTCGGGGTACCAAATCCTGGCGGCGGTGCCGTCGGCCTTGACCTGTGTGGTGCCGAGAACGGTGGTGCCGTCCTTGAATTCGACGGTGCCACCCGCTGCCACGGGGGTGACCTTCGCCGTCAACGTGTACTCATTGGTGCCCGGTGCCGCGGTGATGGGGTCGAGGGCGACCGCGGAGGCAACGGGGTTGGTGGTCGGCTTGGTGGTGGTGGTGGTCGGTTCGGTCGGCTTGGTAGTGGTCGGTTCAGTGGGCTTGGTGGTGGTCGGTTCGGTCGGCTTGGTAGTGGTCGGTTCAGTGGGCTTGGTGGTGGTGGGCTTGGTGGGGTCGGATGAGCCGAGTGAGCCGAGCCCGGGCATTTCGGACGAGCCGGCCGGTCCCTTCGCCACGTGCACGAAGTTGAGGAAGTCGGGCAGCTGCAGGGCCTGGCCCTCGGCGGTGTCCTTGACTTCGAGTGCGATGTCGTTGGCGGCGGGGTCGATCGCGGTGCCGTTGATGAGGCCGGCCAGCGGTGCGGGCAACTGCTGAACCCAGGTGTTGAGCTGGCCGAGTAGGCCGGACAGGGCCTGCTCACTGCGCGCCTGGTCCTTGACCTGATAGCCGGCGGCCTCGACGGCGGTGCGGGCGGCGGCCTTGTCCGGTCCGTCGGCCAGACCGACCAACGGCGCGCCGGCCGCATCGAGCCACACGCCGGCGAACGCGGTGGGGAACTTACCGCGGAGGGTGTCCGCGAACCTCAGCAGCTCCTGCCCCGTGTCTGCCTGCTCGAGGTACTGGGCGGGGTTGAGTCCGAGGTCGCGTTGGATCGCGGCCACCATGTCCGCGGGCAACGCGGGCGCCGGTGGGGTGGGTTCGGCCTGGGCGAGGGCCACGCACGGCGCGACCAGAAGGACTGCCGCGGTGCCGATCATCGCGGCACGGCGGGCGCGGGTACTACGCATGGGGACCTCTCGGATAGAGCGTTGCCGGTACGACCAAGCGCTGGGGCCGGGTCAGCGCCAGAGAATGTATTGGCAATGATTGCCATTGACTACCGAAAATTGATGGGATGAACATCGACTCAGCAGCGTGCGGCGGCACGGACCCGCGGCTCCGGGCATCATCCAGAAACGGAAAAGAGGCCGCGCACGCGAAAGTCTGCGTCCGAGGCCCCTTTTCGGGAATTCTGTGCGCCTAGTTGGTGCGGATCTTCAGGCCGGGGGTGGCACCGAGGACGTTGGTGATCGGTGTCGCGGTCACCTCGGGTGCTATGGCCCCGGGATTGCACGTCCCCTGGCTAGCCATGCTGGATTGGACCGCGATACCCAGGGCCTTGGTGCCGGTCAGCACGGCGCCGCCGCTGTCGCCGCCCAGTCCGCAGACGTATGCAGCAGATCCGGGTGCGCGGGTAGGCATCAGCCGCCCGGTCGCGAGCTCACGCGCGCGTCATGCAACCAAGAACCGTAGATACCCCTATGGGTATCATTGGAGGTGCCACATCCATCCAGAGGAGGACCCATGTGTTACCCGGTCACCTGTTCGACCTGCAAGAAGACGACCTGGGGAGGCTGCGGGGCGCACGTCGCAGGCGTCATGAAGGCGGTCCCCGCCTCCGAACGCTGCGTCTGCGAGGAGAAGCCCGCCCCGGCCGGGAAGTCAGGATTCTTCAGCCGACTCTTCGGCTGAAGGGACGGCACCACCGGGACTTGCCGGCACCGGTCGGAATCTCCTCGTAGACGGATTCGTGCCGTGACGCCCGCCTGCACCGCCCCTGGAATAGACCCCGAACCAGTACGGTTGGACTGTTAGCCCACCAGGACAAACAGATAGACGATTACCGCCGAGTAACATCTAGTCCGTCTACATCAGGCATTCCCAGAGAAGTGAGGCATTTCATGACTGAGCGCGTGCAGGTCGGTGGTCTTCAGGTCGCCAAGGTTCTCCACGATTTCGTGGGCACCGAGGCTCTCCCGGGTACCGGCGTAGACGCAGACGCGTTCTGGGCGGGTGCCGTCAAGGTCATCGAGGACCTCGCCCCGAAGAACAAGGCGCTGCTGGCCAAGCGCGACGACCTGCAGGCGCAGATCGATGCCTGGCACCGCGACCACTCCGGCCCGGCCTTCGACGCCGCCGAGTACAAGGCGTTCCTGCAGGAGATCGGCTACCTGCTGCCGACGCCCGCCCCGTTCAGCATCGAGACCGAGAACGTCGACGCGGAGATCGCGACGACCGCGGGCCCGCAGCTCGTCGTGCCGGTGCTCAACGCCCGGTTCGCGCTCAACGCCTCGAACGCCCGCTGGGGCTCGCTGTACGACGCGCTCTACGGCACCGACGCCATCTCGGAGGCGGACGGCGCCGAGAAGGGTAAGGGCTACAACAAGGTCCGCGGCGACAAGGTGATCGCCTGGGCCCGTGAGTTCCTCGACACCGCGGCGCCGCTCGCGGTGGGCAGCCACGCCGACTCCAAGCGCTACTGGATCGACGGCGCCGAGCTGAAGGTCGAGCTCACCGACGGCACCGTCACCACGCTCGCGCAGCCGGAGAAGTACGTCGGCTACCTCGGCGAGAAGGACGCGCCCACCTCCGTCCTGCTGCGCAACAACGGACTGCACGCGGAGATCCAGATCGACGCGAGCTCCCCCATCGGCCAGACCGACGCGGCCGGGGTCAAGGACGTCGTCCTCGAGTCCGCGCTCACCACGATCATGGACTTCGAGGACTCGGTCGCGGCCGTCGACGCCGACGACAAGGTTGTCGGCTACCGCAACTGGCTCGGCCTGAACCGCGGCGACCTCGCCGAGGAGATCAGCAAGGGCGGCAAGTCCTTCACTCGCACGCTCAACGACGACCGCACCTACACCGCGGCCGACGGCGGCGAGCTCACCCTGCACGGTCGTTCGCTGTTGTTCGTGCGCAACGTCGGACACCTGATGACCAACCCCGCGATCCTCGACGCCGACGGCAACGAGGTCCCCGAGGGCATCCTCGACGCGCTGATCACCAGCCTCTGCGCGGTGCACGGCCTGACCGTCAGCGAGGCCAACGGACCGCACAACAACAGCCGCACCGGCTCGGTCTACATCGTGAAGCCGAAGCAGCACGGCCCCGAAGAGGTCGCGTTCACCACCGAGCTGTTCGGTCGCGTCGAGCAGGTCCTCGGCCTGCCCGCGAACACGCTCAAGGTCGGCATCATGGACGAGGAGCGCCGCACCACGGTCAACCTGTCCGCGTGCATCAAGGAGGCCAGCGAGCGCGTGGTCTTCATCAACACCGGCTTCCTCGATCGCACGGGCGACGAGATCCACACCTCCATGGAGGCGGGCGCGATGGTGCGCAAGGCCGAGATGAAGAAGCAGAAGTGGATCGGCGCCTACGAGGACTGGAACGTCGACACCGGACTGGCCGCCGGCCTGCAGGGCAAGGCGCAGATCGGTAAGGGCATGTGGGCCATGACCGACCTGATGGCGGACATGCTCGAGCAGAAGATCGGTCACCCCCGCTCGGGCGCCAACACCGCGTGGGTCCCCTCGCCCACCGGCGCCACCCTGCACGCGACGCACTACCACCGCGTCGACGTCTTCGCCGTCCAGGACGAGCTCAAGGGCAAGCCCCGGGCAACGGTGGACGACATCCTGACCATTCCGCTCGCGCCGAGCACCGACTGGTCGGACGCGGAGAAGAAGGAGGAGCTGGACAACAACTGCCAGTCCATCCTCGGCTACGTGGTCCGCTGGATCGACGCGGGTGTCGGCTGCTCCAAGGTGCCGGACATCCACGACGTTGCGCTCATGGAAGACCGTGCCACCCTGCGTATCTCGAGCCAGCTGCTCGCGAACTGGCTGCGCCACGGCATCGTCACCGAGGCGGACATCGTGGCCAGCCTCGAGCGGATGGCGCCGGTCGTCGACCGCCAGAACGAGGGTGACGCCACCTATGTCCCGATGGCGCCGGACTTCGACACCAACATCGCCTGGCAGGCCGCCAAGGAGCTGATCCTCGAGGGCGCGTCGCAGCCGAGCGGCTACACCGAGCCGATCCTGCATCGCCGTCGGCGGGAGTACAAGGCCGCCAACGCCTGACGCGTAGCGACAGCATCGCGAAGCCGCCACCAGACCGATCCGGTCCGGTGGCGGCTTCGCCGCTTCCAGGGTGCCGCCGTCCGTAGACTGCGGAGGTACCGATGAGGCGGACCTGCGTGCCGTCACCGATCGACGACAAGGCGGACACAGGTGGGGCAGCATCGCGGCACACAGGGCACGAGGGGTGTGAGCAAGGGCCCGGTGATCGCGGTGGGAGCGGTCATCGCCGTCGTGCTCGCCGTCGTCGGCTGGTTCCAGCTCAGGGACCGGATCTCGGACCAGGGCACCCAGGCCGCCCAGATGTGCGTCGAGGGTCCCGCCGTCCTCGACGTGACCGCGGATCCCGACATCGCCCCGCAGATCCAGACCCTGGCAGACCGCTACGGCCAGACCACGCCGGTCGTGCGCGACCACTGCATCACCGTTGCCGTCACCCCCGCCACCTCGCAGACCGTGGTCGAGGCACTGACCGCGAGCGCAGGGAAAGACTGGTCCGGGCCCGGACCGGCACCGGCGCTGTGGATTCCACAGAGCACCCAGTCCATCGCGCAGCTCAGTGGGCAGACCGGCCTGATCGACGGCCAGCCGAAGTCACTCGCCACCTCGCCGGTGCTGCTGGCTGCCCCGGTCACGCTGGCCGAGGCCCTCAGCGCCTCGAAGGTCGGCTGGCAGGATCTCCCGCGCCTCCAGTCCGATCCGAACGCGCTGCCTGGGCTCGGGCTCCCCGGATGGGGCTCACTGAAGCTTGCCCTGCCGACCGGTCCCGGCTCGGATCCCTCCACCCAGGCCGCCGAGGCCGTCGCCGCGGCGGTGTCGGGTGCGGGCGCGGGTCCGGTCACCGAGGCACAGGCCGCGTCGCCGCCCGTCGTCTCGGCACTCTCCTCGCTCGCCGTCGGCTCCGCCGTCGCGTTCCCGTCTGCTCCCGACAAGCCCGCCGTGACAGCGGATGCGCTCGGCGCACTCGGCGCGCAGCACGACCCACGGACCGGCGCGCTGCACGCGGTTGCGGTCACCGAGCAGCAGCTGTACGCCGCCGAGCCGGACGCGAACGCGCTCACCGCCTTCCTTCCTGCCGGGGCCACACCGATGGCCGATCACCCCACGGCGATCATCTCCGCGGGCTGGGTTGACGAGGCACGCAACCGGGCGGCCGCGGAATTCTCGGACTACCTCCGCCGTCCCGAGCAGGCCGCGGTGATTCGCGACGCCGGTTTCCGAGTCGACGGCAAGTCGCCCTCGGCGGTGGGGGCGGTACCCTTCGCGCCCATCGACACACCGCTGCAGCCGGCCACCGGGCCGGTGGTGGACACGCTGACCCGAACACTCGCCAATCCCGCAGTCGCCCGCAGATCGACCGTCCTGCTGGACATCTCGGGTTCGATGAGCAACGTCGAGGGCGACGGGACGCGGCTGACGAACACGACCGCGGCGCTTACCGAGCAGCTGAACCGGACACCGGACTCCACCGATCTCGGGCTGTGGGTCTACTCCAAGAACCTCGACGGCGCCAAGGCATACAGGATCGCCGTCCCGACGGGGTCGCTGACCGACACCGTCGGCACCGGAACGCGGAGGCAGGCGATCGACACGGCGCTCGGGTCCCTGACCCCGGCGACCGCGACGTCCACCTACGCGGCGGTCGAGGCCGCCTACGCGGACGCGGTACAGGGCTACGGCGCGGACCGTCCGAACTCGGTGCTGCTGATCACCGACGGCCCGAACGACGACACGTCGATCACTGCCCGGCAACTACTGGCGAAAATCCGGGAGACCACCGTGGAGGGCAAGCCGGTCCGCATCGACGTCATCACGATCGGCGAGAACTCCGACGCCGACACCCTGCGGGCGCTCGCCGAGCAGACCGGGGGTTCGCTGACCGCCGTCGGGTCCACCCAGGGACCCGAGTTGGGCGCAGCGATCGGCCATGCGCTCGGCTGACGCCGGGCCGGCTGACCGCGGCGTCCCGCCTACCTCAGAGGCACCAGTTGATCTCGGCGGAGCCGGGCAGCGGGACGACAAAGCAGAACTGCAACGACCCTCCCCCGATGATGCGATCCTCGGCGGAGGCCGCCGGGGCGGCGAGGGCGGCGACTGACATCACGACGGCGGTTGCGGCGGCGGCTCTTGCGATGGTGGTGAACATTTGCCTGCACCTTCGGCTCGACTAGGGCGGCCGACGAGCCGCCCATACCCGTCCCATCGTCCTCCGGGCGGGTCGCGGCAGACAAGGACCCTTCGATCTCCTCACGACTGCGCGCGACCGCCCGGAGCCTGATCAGCCGCTGAAGGCCTCGATCGGCGGGCACGAGCACACCAGGTTCCGGTCGCCCGCGGCACCGTCGATCCGACGCACGGAGGGCCACACCTTGGCCCTGGCCTTGCCAAGCGGGAACACTGCGAGCTCGCGCGAGTACGGGTGGTCCCAGTCCGCCGCCAGGCAGCCCGCGGTGTGGGGCGCGCCGCGCAGCGGATTGTCGTCCACCGGCCACTCGCCCGCGCCGACCCGGTCGATCTCGCCGCGGATCGCGATCATCGCGTCACAGAACTGGTCGATCTCGTCCAGGTTCTCGCTCTCGGTCGGCTCGACCATCAGCGTGCCCGACACCGGGAAACTCATCGTCGGCGCGTGGAAGCCGTAGTCCGCCAGGCGCTTGGCGACGTCGTCGACCGTGACACCGGTTTCCTTGGTGAGCGGACGCAGATCGAGGATGCACTCGTGCGCGACCATGCCGTTCTCACCGGTGTAGAGCACCGGGAAGTACTCGTCCAGGCGGCGTGCGATGTAGTTCGCCGACGCGATCGCGGTGAGCGAGGCGCGCCGCAGGCCGGTCGCGCCCATCATCCGGATGTACGCCCAGGTGATCGGGAGGATCGACGCGCTGCCGTACGGCGCGGCCGACACCGGACCCGATCCGCCCAGTTCCGGCGCCATCGGGTGCCCGGGCAGGAACGGGGTCAGGTGCGAACGGACGCCGATCGGGCCGACGCCGGGGCCACCGCCGCCGTGCGGGATGCAGAAGGTCTTGTGCAGGTTCAGGTGGCTGACGTCGCCACCGAAGCGCCCGGGTCGGGCCAGGCCGACGAGCGCGTTGAGGTTCGCCCCGTCGACGTACACCTGTCCGCCTGCGTCGTGCACGGCCGCGCAGATGTCGGCGACCTCGTGCTCGTACACGCCGTGCGTGGACGGGTAGGTGATCATGATGGCCGCGAGCCGCTCGGCGTGGTCCGCGATCTTCGCCTTCAGGTCCGCCAGGTCGACGTCGCCATTGGGACGGCAGGCGACCACCTCGACCCGCATGCCGACCATCACGGCGGAGGCCGCATTGGTGCCGTGCGCGCTGGACGGGATCAGGCAGGTGTCGCGATGATCGTCGCCGCGGCTGAGGTGGTAGTTCCGGATGGCCAGCAGACCGGCGTACTCGCCCTGACTGCCTGCGTTCGGCTGCAGACTCACCGCGTCGTAGCCGGTGATCGCCGCCAGCCAGCCCTCCAGATCATGGATGATCCGCAGCATGCCCGGCGCGTCCGCCGTCGGCGCGAACGGGTGCAGGCCCGAGAACGCCGGCCAGGTGATGGGCTCCATCTCCGCGGTGGCGTTGAGCTTCATCGTGCAGGACCCGAGCGGGATCATGCTCCGGTCGAGGGCGATGTCCTTGTCCGAGAGCATCCGCAGGTAGCGCAGCATCGCGGTCTCGGTGCGGTGCTTGGTGAACGCGGGGTGTGTCAGGTAGTCCGAGGTGCGCACCATCTCGGCGGGCAGCGAGGACGTCGACGCGTCCGCCGCGGTGTCGGTCCGGACCCCGAAGGCGGCGAAGACCGACGCGAGGTGGGCCTCCGTGGTCGCCTCGTCGCAGGCGATGCCGACGTGGTCGGCGTCCACGAGGCGCAGGTTGACGTTCCAGCCCTTCGCCGTCTCGACGATCTCCGCCGCCCGTCCCGGGACGCGGGCGAGCACGGTGTCGAAGAACGACTCGTGCACGATCTCGACACCCTTCGACCGCAGGCCGGTCGCGAGGGCGACGGCGCGCCCGTTCACGCGCTCGGCGATCGCCTTGAGCCCGTCGGCACCGTGGTAGCTGGCGTACATGGCGGCGACGATGGCCAACAGCACCTGGGCGGTGCAGATGTTCGAGGTGGCCTTTTCCCGGCGAATGTGCTGCTCACGGGTCTGCAGCGCGAGCCGGTACGCCGGATCGCCGTCGGCGTCGACGGACATGCCGACGAGGCGGCCAGGCAGCTGACGCGCGTGCTTGGTGTGTACCGCCAGGTACCCGGCGTGCGGTCCGCCGAAGCCCATCGGAACACCGAACCGCTGCGTGGTGCCGAAACAGGCGTCCGCCCCGAGCTCACCGGGCGGGGTGAGCAGGGTCAGCGCCAGGAGGTCGGCGCCGACCGCGACCAGTCCGCCACGCTCGTGGGCGGCCGCGATGAGGTCCGTGTAGTCGACGACGCGACCCGAGGCGCCGGGCAGCTGGGCGAGCACACCGAAGAACTCGCCCTCGGGCAGGCCCTCGCTGAGATCGGCCTCCACCAGCTCGATGCCGAGCGGGGTCGCGCGGGTCTCGATCACGGCCCTGGTCTGCGGAAACAGGTCGGTATCGATGACGAAGCGCGGGGAACGGCTCTTGTTGGCCCGGCGCAGGAGCGTCATCGCCTCGGCGGCCGCGGTGCCCTCGTCGAGCATCGACGAGTTCGCGACCTCCATGCCGGTGAGGTCGGAGACCATGGTCTGGAAGTTGAGCAGTGCCTCGAGCCGGCCCTGGCTGATCTCCGGCTGATACGGCGTGTACGCGGTGTACCAGGCGGGATTCTCGAGCAGGTTCCGCACGAGCACGGGTGGGGTGAGGGTGTCGTAGTAGCCGAGACCGATCATCGAGGTCGCGACGGTGTTCCTGGCGGCAAGCGCGGAGAGCTCGGCCAACGCCTCGTGCTCTGTGAGCGCGGCGGGAAGGGCGCTCAGGCCGTCGCTGATCCCGTCGGTGACGGTGTCGAGGATGCTGGCGGGAACGGCCTTCCCGGCCATCTCGTCGAGGCTACCGACGCCGACGACGCTCAGAATCCGCTCGAGCTCGGCGGAATCGGGGCCGATGTGGCGATCGACAAATGAACGAGTACTGGCGTCTGACAAGGCAACTCCCGCGGCTGAAGGATCGTAGGCGCATTCGGCTCGACCCTGTCGGGCCGGGCGGAACGTTCCTCCCCCTCTGTCGCCTGCTCGTCGCCGCGAGCGCCTGAGAGATTGAGGGCCGCCTTCGTATGGGCCCCTTTCCCCGTGGGCGGGTGGGTGCTCCCACCGCTTTCCAGAGACGTCGTAGCCCGCACGGTCCTCGGTGCCTGAGAGATTGACGGGGAGGTATTGCTCCTTCGGCGTCCGGATCGTGCTCCGGAACTCTCCCATGCGGCGGCGACGTACCTCGAATTCTAGGCTACGTTCGACCCCTTGTGACCCCACGGGCCCGGCCACGGGGTGTGCCGCGCGCCACGTCGAGCGCGTGGGCGCCGATTCGGCCTATCCGGCGCGGCTCGCCCGGTTCTTGCGACGCGACGCGAGCTCGTCCTCCGGGCTCAGTTCGCTCTCGCCGCCGTCGGCCCGCTCGGCCGGGAAGTCCGCGATCGTGCCGGTCAGCTCGCGCATCGCGCCGCTGACCGCGATCCCGAATACTCCCTGACCGCCCTGCAGGAGGTCGACGACCTCTTCCGCGGAGGTGCACTCGTAGACGGTGGTGCCGTCGGAGAACAGCGTGATCTTGGCCAGGTCGCCAACGCCGCGCTGACGCAGGTGGTCGACGGCGACCCGGATGTTCTGCAGCGAGATGCCGGTGTCCAGCAATCGCTTCACGATCTTGAGGACGAGGATGTCCTTGAACGAGTACAGGCGCTGACTGCCGGATCCGGCTGCTCCGCGGATCGACGGCACGACCAGCGAGGTGCGCGCCCAGTAATCGAGCTGGCGGTAGGTGATGCCCGCGATCTGACACGCGCTCGGCACCCGGTAGCCCACCAGGTCGTCCGGCACCGAGTCATCGGGAAAGAGGCCCGGCTGAACATCCTCGACACCCTCGGACGGGGCGAGGCCGCGCTGAGGCTCTTGCGGATGATCTCCCACTGACTGCTCCCTCTCGCATGGAATTCCATACCGTGGATTCGACTCAGAGTACGCCTCGGGGTGAATCACATGGTGTGCGTTCGATGGATCAAAGCTATTGCGACGATTGACCAGGGTCAACGCAACACGCCGAAGCCTAAACCTCAACTTGAGGGTGAGACCGTATCGTTGCCCGGGCCACTATTTCGCCGCCGTCTCTCGACGGCGGGATCACACTAACCGTCAGTTGCCTTGAAATCGTCCGGCGACACGGATTCGAGGAATTCTTTGAACTTCTCGACCTCGTCCTCGCGCTCATCGGGCATCACCAGCCCGGCCTCCGCAAGCACCGCCTCGTCCGCATGGATCGGCACGCCCGCCCGCAGCGCGATGGCCACCGAATCGGACGGCCGAGCCGAGATCCTCAGATCGTCGGCGAAAACCAGGTCGGCATAGAAGGTGCCCTCCTGGAGATCCACGATCCGGACCTCGCGCAGCGCGTTGCCGAGCGCCGTGATGAGCGTGACGATCAGGTCGTGGGTGAGCGGCCGCGCCGGCTCAACGCCCTGCTGCTCCAGCGCGATCGCGGCGGCCTCGGTCTGGCCGATCCAGATCGGCAGGTACCGATCCCCGTCGGCCTCCCGCAGCAGCAGTACGGGCTGATTCTGTGGCTGCTCGACACGAATCCCGATCACACGCATCTCGCTCATCGCGTCTGCCTCCCGTCTGATCGGCCTCACCGGCGTCGACCGCATTCATCGCATGAAGCCGTACCCAAATTCTAAGCGAACCCGGCGGCCCATTCGACTCTCGCCGCACAGGTGCAGGTCGTGACGTCGCCGGCCGGGCGATCGTCAGCGGTCGAGCGCGCCGCGCACTGCCGCCTTGACCAGACAGGTGTGCAGAGTGAGCGACAGCGCGGCGAGTTCACGCACCATCTCCTCGGCGCGATCACGCGCACCCGCGTCCCTGCCCTTTGCGACGGGACCGGCGATCTGGGCGACCAAACCGGCCTCCCGGTCGGCCGCCAGCTTGAACGCGCGCAGGTGCCGCACCTCGAGTCCGAACGCGGACATCGCCTTTGCCGCCCGCGCCAGGGTGACCGCGTCCTCGTCGAAGAAGCCCGCGACGCCCGGCACGATCAGCCCGCTGCGCAACAGTTCCGACAGGAACGCCTCGTCCGCGCCGGATCGCGCGATCAGGTCGGTACGGCTGATGCGGACCTCGCGGTTGGCGCGGAACTCCTCGGGCGAGATTTCGCCGGGCGCGATGGACAGGGCACGCGGCCGTCGCGGCGCCGACTCAGTCGACCCGACCACCGCGACGCCACTGTCGATCGCCTCGAGCTGTTCCTTGATCACCTTCAACGGCAGGTACTGATCGCGCTGCGCGGTGAGCACGAACCTCAACCGCTCACAGTCGGCCAGCGAGAAACGTCGGTAGCCCGACGGCGTCCGCTCCGGACTGATCAGCCCCTCCGCCTCGAGGAACCGAATCTTCGAGATGGTGATGTCGGGGAAATCGGGACGTAGCCGATCCAGGACGGAGCCGATCGACATCCCGCCCTCGGTCCGCTGCCCGACCGCCGTCATCAGCTACCCGCACCCGCAGCGGAACTGCCGGCGCCGCGGGGGCCGGTGAGGTACACGAGTCGGAACTTTCCGATCTGCACCTCGTCACCGTTGACGAGGGTGGCCGAGTCCACCGGCTCACGGTTGACGTAGGTGCCGTTGAGGCTTCCGACGTCGACCACCTGGAACTCGTTCTGATCCTGGCGGAACTCGGCGTGCCGACGGCTGACCGTGACGTCGTCGAGGAAGATGTCACTGTCCGGGTGGCGGCCCGCCGAGGTGGTCGGCTGGTCGAGCAGGAATCGGGAGCCCGCGTTCGGGCCACGCTTGACGACGAGGAGCGCCGAACCGGCAGGCAGGCCCTCCACTCCGGAGACCTGCTCAGCGGCCTGCGGAGCAGCGGTCGTGCTGTCCAACTCGTTGAGGAAATCCGCCCGGAAAACCGACGTTGTCTCAGCCGGCGATTCTCCAAAAACCGCGTCGCTGTCGTTCTCGCTCACCGTTTCTCCTCCTGAAGTCCGATCGGTCCGGGAACCCTCCCGGACAAATCTTCTCGACACAATCACATTCCGATACGGACCTACGCCCCGACAAGGCGGATGTGCTCCCTATCGACCGTACCCTGCGAATGCCTCCCACGTGGGCACTCGCAGGTCGATCCACGCGTGTCCTAGCCGCCCGCGATCTCCTGGTAGCCCGGCGCGTCCAGCATCGCGTCCAGCGCGGCGTCCAGGGTTGCCTCGTCGGCCACCTCAAGATCGACCAGCCAGCCGTTTCCGTACGGCTCAGAGTTGACCAGCTCGGGGCTGGACTCCAAATCCGCGTTGGCCACAATGACTTTCGCGTTCAACGGAGCGTAGATGTCCGACACGCTCTTCGTCGACTCGACCTCACCGAGTGACTCGCCTGCGACCACGGCCTCGCCGACCGCGGGCAACTGCACGAAGACGACGTCACCGAGCTGCGACTGCGCGAAATCGGTGATTCCGATCCGGACGGTCGTCGGCCCGGTCCGCTGCACCCATTCGTGCTCCGCCGTGTAACGGAATTCGGCCGGGATGTTGGTTTCGCTCAAGGTGAGAAGTCCTTTCGATCGCACCGGCGCGCGAGAATACCGCGCGGTACCGGATTCAGTTTCCGGGGTGAGCGTATTGACGAGGCTTCGTCTCCCGCAAGGCGGTGATCGTGACCTGCTGAGATTGCTCCACTGTCAGCCGTCCACCGCTGCGCCCGACGGTGTCGATCACCCCGCCGGGAATGTTCAGAGCGGCCGCCAGGGTGGGCGGGTCGCCGATCGCGAGCACCTCGTACGGTGCCTCCAGGTCGGTGCCGTCGACCTTGATCTGACCGGGGGAACCGGTGACCCAGGAATCGACACCGATCCGGACCGGCTCACCCCCCTCACCGCGGATGGAGATCGCCTCGGCGCCCGCCGCCCGCAACTCCTGGATGAGGTCCAAGATCACCTCGGAGCCGACGTTCGTGCCCGGGTCCGCGACCGTCAACACCACCCCTGGGCCTGCCGCGGGCACGGCTCCCACCTGGATCGACAGCGCGGTCAGGCGCGCCCTTGCCTCGTCCAACGCGGCCTGGGAGCCGCCACCGCTGCGCTGGAGCGTTGCGAGCGTCTCCTCGAGTCCGGCGATCTCCTGCCGCAACGAGGCCTCTCGCTGGCCGAGGTTGTCGAGCAACACCAGCAGGTCAGCCGGGCGCGCAGAGTCCAGGGTGTCGCCCGAACCGGTGTTCCGCACCTGGGTGGCGATGGCGACCCCGAGCGCGGCCAGCAGCAACACCGCCAGCAGCCCGAAGACGACCCGGGAGCGACGCGCCGAGGCGGACAGCTCGGTATGCCATTCGTGCTTGCCTTCATGCCCGTTCACCGGTGATCACGCCCCGAACAGCCGGCGCCGCAGCGCGGCGGCGTTGCCGAAGATCCGGATGCCCAACACCACCACGATCGCGGTCGAGAGCTGCGTGCCAACCCCCAGCTGGTCACCGAGCCACACGATCAGCGCCGCGACGAGCACGTTGAACACGAAGGACACGACGAAGACC
Organism: Rhodococcus sp. NPDC055112; assembly: GCF_053607505.1. Lineage (NCBI taxonomy): Bacteria > Bacillati > Actinomycetota > Actinomycetes > Mycobacteriales > Nocardiaceae > Rhodococcus > Rhodococcus sp. NPDC055112. The sequence continues at coordinate 22,469 of NZ_JBSGTR010000004.1, read as the reverse complement.
TTGGCGTCGAAGATCTCGTCCAGGTAGGCGCGCAGCCCGCCGAACACGGCATCCAGCGCCGCGACCACGGCGATGGGCAGGTACGGCTGAATCGCGTCCGGGACCTGCGGACGGAACACCACGCCCGCGACGATCCCCGCGATGAGCGCGAGCACCCCGTAGACGGCGTATCCGTTCTTGACTGCCTTGACCGGCTTCACTGGCCACCCACCTCGTGTGCGGTTCTGATCTCCCTGGCATTCGCGGCAGGGAGGCTGACATCTTCTTCTTCGGCGACGGTGAAGCCCACCCCGTACAGCTGCGCGACGCCCGACATCCGCAGGTACGCGTCGCTCACCACGAACCCGGTCTGCAACCGGTCCGCGGGCCCGATCGCCGAGATCACGTACGGCGAGAACACCGGCTGATTGTCGACGAGCATCGCCCCGCCTGCCTGGCGGATGGTGGCCGAGGGGCCGATGCGGACCCCGCCGACCGCGACCGCCTCCGCTCCGCTCGACCACAGCGCGTTCACCACCGACTGGATGTCCCGGTCGAGGACCACCGCCTTGGCTGGGGCGGCGCCGGGCCTGCCGCGGTCGGACAGGTCCGGACGGGCCGCCGGGTCGGTCAGCGTGACGGTGAGCCCCGCGCCGTGCACCGCGTCCAGCCCGGCGGCCTGCTCCATCGCGGCCAGCCGGGCCAGTACGTCGGATCCCTCGGCGTCGCCCGCGAGCACCCTGGAGCGCAGCGCCTCGGTCTGCACCGCCAGCTCGTCCCTGGTGCCTGAGAGGCCGCCACTGCGTTCCTCCGCGGCATGGACCTTGGCCAGGATCTCGCTGCGCACCTGGTCGGTGCCGGGCTCCCGATCGTCCGCCTGCGCGTAGGCGATCCCGAAGACAAGTCCGAGGACGATGCCCCCGACCACGAGCCAGCTCCCGGAGTGCATCGGGCGGTGCAGTGAGTGTCCCCTCGCCCGGTCCTCTGCCGACGCGGCGTAACCGGGGTCGAGATGGTCGTTCATCAGGGACCGGAGCAGCGAGGGCACCGGATTGCGGCGGACCTCGCCGTCGGTCACCGCGCCCGGTCCGTTCGCGGGACCTCCCGCGCGGTGTTCCGCGCGGCGAGCAGGTACAGGATCGCGGTCCACACATAGAGCCCGGTCCCCCACACCAGCAGCGCATACCCCCAGGCGCTGGCGATCGGCGCGATCGCCCAATCGCCCTGCGCCGCGAGCACCAGCGGCAGCGCGAACATCAGCGCGAAGGTCGCGGCCTTGCCGAGGTAGAGCACCGCGGGCGGCGGCAGACCGCGCCTGCGGTAGATCGGCAGGGTGAGCGCGAGGATCACGTCCCGGCCGATCAGCACGGCGGCCACCCACCACGGGATGATCCCGCGGATCGCGAACGCGACCAGGGTGGAGACCACGTACAACCGGTCCACCAGCGGGTCCAGCAGTGCGCCGAGCCGCGAACTCTGGTTCAGCAGGCGCGCGAGCTTGCCGTCGGCCCAGTCGGTGAACCCACTGAGCATCAGGATCGCGAGCGCCCACCCGTCCGCGTGCGGGCCGAGCAGCAGATAGACGAACAACGGGACTCCGACGAGCCGGACCACGCTGAGAAGATTCGGCACGGTGACGATCCGGTCGGACATGATCGGCGCGGTCGCGACGTCCGCCACCTCGTGTGGCCGGTCTCCGCTGCCCATTCGTCCCCCGTGTCCCTCGTCCGCCAACTGCCTCGAACAGCCTTTCACATGGCGGACGGGGGTGCCGGGACGCGGGCGACCGTATCGGCGGTCAGGCTGCCCAGGTAGAGCCAGCCATCGGCCTCGCGGACACCGGTGATCGGCGCGTAACTGCCCGCGCCACCCTGCAGGCTGTGCACGACGGCACCCGAGGCGTCGAGCCCGAGCACCCAGCCACGCTGGTCCGGTTCTGGCTGTGCCCAATGTGGCAGGTTCGCGGCGACGACCCGGAGCGCCGGGTGCGGGGCCAGCAGGTCCAACAGGCGCATACGGGGGCTGTACAGCGCCACCCAGAAGACCCCGCCTGCCGTCTGCGAGGTCAGGTTGTCGGGGAGTCCGGGCAGGTTCTCGGCCCAGATCGACACCCGTCCCGTTTCGGGGCCTGCGAGTTCGACCCGGCGGATCTGATAGGCCCCGGTCTCGGCGACCACAACGAAGGACTCGTCCGCGGACAGTCCGACCCCGTTGGCGAACTGCAGCCCGTCCGCCAGCAGGTCGGTCTCCCCTGTCGCCGGGTCGAACCGGATCAGCCTGCCGGTGCCGCCGTGCTCGAGCACGTCGGTGCGATGCTCGGCCACGGAGAACTTCGCCGAGGAATCGGTGAAGTAGATGGTGCCGTCCCGCCCGACGGCGGAGTTGTTGCACGCCACCAGCGGTCGCCCGAGCGCGGTGTCGGTGAGGGTCTCTACCCGACCGGCCTCGTCGACGCGCAGCACCCCGCGCTCGCAGTCACAGATCAGGTACCTGCCGTCGTCGAGGATCTCGACACCGAGGGGTCGGCCACCCGTGTCGGCGATCAGGGTCGCGCGGCCGGACGCGTCGAAGCGCCAGACCTTGCCGTCATCGGTGCCGGTGATCAGCCGCCCCTGGTGATCGACCGCGACGTCCTCGGGTCCCTTGCTCCCCGGCATCGCCCAACGCTCGGCACCGTCGAGCTCGGCGCTGGGGGCGAACGGACCCGTGAGCGGCGGCGGGGTCGGCGGGCGCCACGCCACGGGATCGATTCCGGTCCGGTCGAGGCTGCGTAGGGCCGAGAGCAGGATTCCCATGGCGGCCACGGTAGACGGTCACCCGCTCCGTCCGCAGTGGCTTCCGGCGGCTTCTCCGCCGCGGGAAGGCCTACCGCGAGGCGAAGTCCGGCTGACCGAGATCGTCGACCCGCGTCGGCCGCCCGTGCAGGGCCACCTCGCGGAACTGGTAGATGATCGCAGCGGTCGGCGCGAAGATCCGCGCGCCTCGGAACGGCCACTCGATCAGCGGCCCCGCCGCCCCCTCGAGTAACAAGAACTGCGGTTCGTGATCGAGCTCGGCCAGGCTCACCTGGAAGACGTACTCCACCTCGTCGGCGTTCGGCCGAATCGGCTCGTCGAGCTCGCCAACCCAGACCACCACCGGGGTGATGACGTAGCCGGACCTGGTCACCAGATCGTCGAGATGGCCGAGCACCGCCGACGGCGGCGCCTGCACCCCGAGTTCCTCCGCCAGCTCGCGTAGCGCCGCGTCCCCCGGTGACTCCCCCGGGTCGATGCCACCGCCGGGCAGCGCGAACTGGCCTGGATGCGCCCGCATGGTGCTGGGCCGAACGGTGAGCAGCAGCGAGGGCACCCCGTCGGTGGTCACCACCGCGAGCGCGACCGCCGCGCAGCGATGCCCCGCACGTTCGGCGGTCCGTGCGTCGAACGACGCGAGCGCGGCGGCGCAGGTCTCACGAGTGAGGGTCGGCTCCCGGTCCGCGTCCATCCGTCGACCCTAGCCCGCCCCTGGAACGAGAAAGGCGGCCCCGGATTACTCCGGAGCCGCCTTCTTCGGTCGGGCTGACAGGATTTGAACCTGCGACCACTTGACCCCCAGTCAAGTGCGCTACCAAGCTGCGCCACAGCCCGTCCACTCCCTTGCGGGCGCTCGATGAGATTACATCAGTGACAGTCGACTGAGCGAATCGGCTGCTCGTGACGGGTTTCCTCCATCGAGTGCACCCCACGAACGACACTGGCAAGCCCCCGGTTTCGGGGACTTGCCAGTGTTCGGGTCGTCTCGGCAGGCGTCAGCGCTTGCCGCGATCGCGCTTCTCGCGCACGCGCACCGAGATACGCACGGGGCTGCCGTCGAAGTTGAACTCCTCACGCAAACGGCGCTCGAGGAACCGGCGGTAGCCGGCCTCCAGGAAGCCGGTGGTGAAGAGCACGAAGGTCGGCGGACGGGTGCCTGCCTGGGTGGCGAACATGATCCTGGGCAGGCGACCGCCGCGCATCGGCGGCGGCGTCGCGGCCACGATCTCCTTGAGCCAGGTGTTCAACCGGCCCGTCGGGATCCGCTTGTCCCAGGACTCGAGTGCGGTCTCAAGCGCGGGAACGAGCTTCTGCACGGCCCGTCCGGTGTGCGCGGAGATGTTCACCCGCTGCGCCCACGGCACCCGGACCAATTCGCGGTCGATCTCCTTCTCGAGCATGTACCGGCGGTCCTCGTCGACGAGGTCCCACTTGTTGAACGCCAGCACCAGCGCCCGGCCGGCGTCGGCCACCATGCTCAGCACCCGCAGGTCCTGCTCGGTGATCGGCTGCGACGCATCGATCAGCAGGATCGACACCTCCGAGGCCTCGATCGCGCCCTTGGTGCGCAGCGAGGCGTAGAACTCGTGGCCGCTCGCGTGGCTGACCTTCTTGCGCAGGCCCGCGGTGTCCACGAAGCGCCACACCTTGCCGCCGAGCTCGACCAGCGAGTCGACCGGGTCGACGGTGGTGCCCGCGACGTCGTGCACGACGGACCGCTCCGAGCCCGAGAGCTTGTTGATCAGGCTGGACTTGCCGACGTTCGGCTTGCCGACCAGCGACACGCGTCGCGGCCCCTGGCCACCGGTGCCCTCCCTTGGCGTCTCCGGCAGCGCCTGGAGGACCTCGTCGAGCAGGTCGCCCGTGCCGCGGCCGTGGATCGAGCTCACCGAATAGGGCTGGCCGAGGCCGAGCGACCACAGCGCCGCGACCTCGGACTCGGTCCGTTCGTCGTCGACCTTGTTGGCCACCAACAGGACCGGCGTCTTCGAGCGCCGCAGCACCTTCGCCACGGCCTCATCGGTCGCGGTGGCGCCGACGACCGCGTCCACCACGAGCACGATCGCGTCGGCGGTCTGCATCGCGAGCTCCGCCTGACGGGCCACGGACTGCTGCAGCCCCTTGGCGTCGGGCTCCCAGCCGCCGGTGTCCTGCACCATGAATCGGCGTCCGGCCCAGTTCGCCTCGTACGAGACGCGGTCCCGGGTGACCCCGGGGATGTCCTGCACGACGGCCTCGCGGCGGCCGATGATGCGGTTCACGAGCGTGGACTTTCCGACGTTCGGACGACCCACGATGGCGAGGGTCGGGACGGCGACGTGGCCCTCGCCCTCCTCACCGTCCTCGAAATCGACTAGCTCCCAGTCGGATTCCTCGCTCCAGGTGCCGTCGCCGGCGATCGGGCCGCCGATGTCAAAGCTGTCGGTCACTGCACTGCTCCAGTTCTGTCACGTACCACCAGCAGCAACCTGCCGATCACGTCATCGATTCCGAGTTCGCTGGTGTCCACGATCACCGAGTCATCGGCGGGCCGGAGCGGGGACACCGCTCGGGTGGAGTCCAGATGATCGCGGCGCTCGACGTCCGCGAGCACCGCCTTGTAGTCATCGCCCCGACCCTCGGCGATGTTCTGCGTGTTCCTGCGCTCGGCCCTGGCCGCGGCGGAGGCGGTCAGGTACACCTTCACGTCCGCATCGGGCATCACGACGGTGCCGATGTCGCGCCCCTCGACCACGATCCGCTCGGTGCGCGCGATGAACTCGCGCTGCTTGTCGACCAGGATCGTGCGCACCTCGGGCACCGCCGAGACCGCGGACACGGCCTGGGTGACCGCGCCGCCGCGGATCTCGTCGGTGACGTCCTCACCGGCGAGCAGCACCCGGTCCGAGGCCGGATCGGTGCCGATGGTCAGCTCGAGCGCCTTCGTGGCAGCGGCAACCGCAGCCGGGTCGCTCGGGTCGACGCCGGAGCGCAGCACGTGCAGCGTCGCGATCCGGTACATGGCGCCGGTGTCGAGGTACTCCGCGGCGAGTCCGGTCGCGAGCCGCCTGGCGACTGTCGATTTCCCGGTACCGGACGGTCCGTCCATGGCCACCACCAGGCGGCCTGCCTCGCTCACAGTCCGACCGCCTTGTACAGCGCGCCGACCTCACCGGGGCCGATGACCCGCAGGGTGCCCGGGCGTCCGTCTCCGAGCGCGACCGGACCGATGTCGGTGCGCACCAGCCGGACCACCGGATGCCCGACCGCCTCGAGCAGGCGACGCACGATGTGCTTGCGGCCCTCGTGCAGCACGACCTTGACCAGGGACTTGCCCTGGTTCACGTCGAGCAGGGCGAACGAGTCGACCTTGGCAGGGCCGTCCTCGAGCGCGACGCCGGCCTTGAGCGTCTTGCCCAGGTTGCGGTCGACCACGCCGGACACCGTCGCGAGGTAGGTCTTGGGCACCTCGAAGGAGGGGTGCATCAGCCGGTGCGCGAGATCGCCGTCGTTGGTCAGAAGGATCAGGCCCTCGGTGTCGGCGTCGAGGCGCCCGACGTGGAAGAGTCGCTGGCCTGCGGAGACCCGTTCGGAGACGATGTCGCCGATGCAGGGCCTGCCCAGGTCGTCGGACATGGTGGACTGCCAGCCGCGCGGCTTGTTGAGCGCGATGTGGACCAGATCCTTCTTGACGACGACGCGGACGCCGTCGACCCGGACCACCGCGTTCTCGGGGTCCACCCGCAGGCCCTGCTCGACGACGATGCGGCCGTCGACCTCGACGCGTCCCTGCTCGATCAGCTCCTCGGCAGCGCGGCGCGAGGCGACACCCGCCTGGGCGAGCACCTTCTGCAGGCGCATGCCCTCGCCTGCGGGCAGCTTCGCGGGACCCGAACCCTCCGCGTACTGGTGGCGGGCCGGCTTGGCGTTGCTGATGGTCGGCGCGACGGAGGGCGCGCGCTGCGGCTTGGCGGCCTTGGGCTTGCCACGCTTGGACAGGGCCGGCCGCTGTACGCCGCCGCGGGGGTAGCCGCCGCTACGAGGTGCGCCGGTACGCGGTGCGCCGCCACGCTCGGTGCGATCCTGGGCGCCACGCGGTGCGCCGCCACGCTCGGTGCGATCCTGGGCGCCACGCGGTGCGCCGCCGCGTTCGGTGCGATCCTGAGCGCCACGCGGTGCGCCGCCACGCTCGGTGCGATCCTGGGCGCCACGCGGTGCGCCGCCACGCTGGGAGCGGTCCTGCGAGCCGCGGGATTCGCCGCTCCTGGGGGTCGCGCCGCGCTCGGTGCGGCCGAAGGAACCGCGAGGGGCTCCGCCACGCTCGGTGCGATCGTATGAGCCGCGCGATTCGCCACCACGGGCGGAATCGCGGGGTGCCGAGCCTCGCGACCCCGACCCCTTCTGGGGCGAGTCCCTGCGGCTCGAGCTCTTGTGGGCGGGATTGCTCCTGCCCCGGTCCGGTGTGCCATCACGGCGAGCGGAATTGTTCACTTGGGTGTCCTGTCACTCTTCAGTATCTAAGCCGGGATCCAAATCGGGTTCGGATCCCGCCCTGCCGGCTCCCAATTTGGTGAACCGGGGGTCTGACTCCATGTCGTCACTGATGTCGTCGATGATGTCGACATCGGGCAGCAGCGGCGCCAACGCGGGCAGGTCGGCCAGCGAGGCGAGCCCGAGCCGCTCGAGGAAAAGCTCCGTCGTCGAGTACGTCGTCGCGTTGGTCTCGGAGTCCACACCGGCCTCCGAGATCAGTCCGCGGGCGAGCAGGGTTCGCACGACGCCGTCCACATTGACGCCACGAACCGCGCTCACCCGAGCACGGGTCAAAGGTTGACGGTACGCAACAACTGCCAAGGTTTCCAACGCCGCGCGTGTGAGCTTCGACCTAGCGCCGTCGAGAAGCAGCCGCTCGACGTACGGCGCGTACTGGTTTCTGGTGTAGAAACGCCAGCCGTCCCCGGCGTACCTGAGGTCGATCCCGCTGCGCCGTGCGGTCAGTGCCGCGGACATCCGGCGCAGCGTCGCATCGACCCGGTCGGCCGAGTCGTCGACCGCGGACGCGAGCGCCTCGTTGCTCGCGGGCGAGTCCACGACCAGCAGCAACGACTCCAGCGCCGCCTCCAGCTCCTCGTCCTCGAGCCGGTCGTCCTGGTCGAGGGCGCCCTCGTCGTCGAGCCTGGGCGCCTGATCGAGCTCGCTCATCCGTAATCCTCCGCACTCACCAGCGTCTGCCCGTCCGCGTCGATGTCGCCGGTCCAGCTGACCATCAGTTCGCCGAGCGGCTCCGGCTGCTCGAACGCGACCGCCCGCTCGCGGTAGAGCTCGAGCAACGCCAAAAATCTTGCCACGATCTGCACCGTCAGGTCGCAACCGGCGACGAGGTCCCCGAACGTCGCCCAGTTTCCCTTGCCGCGCTGCTTGAGCATGTCGAGCACCATCGACGCCTGCTCGGGCACCGAGACCGTCGGGGCGTGCAGGTGGTCGAGGCCAACGGTCGGCACCGGTCGCGGCGCGAAGGCGGTGGCCGCGATCTCCGCGAACCGCCGGGGGTCGACGCCGAGCAGGACCTCGGGCAGCAGTCCGGCGAACTGGTCCTCCAGCGACACCGAACGCGGATAGCGCCGCAGCGCCGCCGCCTCCAGCTCGGCGAACAGCATCGCGACCTGCTTGTACGCCTTGTACTGCAGGAGCCGCGCGAACAGCAGGTCCCTTGCCTCCAGCAACGCCAGGTCCTCGGCGTCCTCGACGTCGCCGGAGGGCAACAGCCGGGCGGCCTTGAGGTCGAGCAGGGTGGCGGCGACCACGAGGAACTCGGTCGTCTGGTCGAGGGGCATCTCGCTGCCCAGTGACCTGGTGTACGCGATGAACTCGTCTGTGACCTTGTGCAACGCCACCTCGGTGACGTCGAGCCTTCGCTGGCTGATCAGCGTCAGGAGCAGGTCGAACGGCCCCTCGAAGTTGCGTAGCTTCAGCCGGAAGCCCGGTTCGACCGCAGTCTCAGGGGCGGCCGACGGCAGTTCCTCGATCGGTGCGTCGTCCGCCGTCCCCCCGCCGACCGGTTCCCCCGGTGGAGCCTCGGCCACTCGCTCGGCCTCGTCGGTGTCCATCTACCGTCCGGACCGGTGTATCACCTCGCGGGCGAGCGCCCGATACGCCTCCGCGCCGCCTGACTTAGGCGCCCACGTGGTGATGGGTTCGCCCGCGACGCTGGTCTCTGGGAACCGCACCGTCCGGTTCACCACCGTGTCGTAGACCAGATCACCGAACACCTCGACGAGCCTGGCCATGACCTCGCGCGAGTGCAGCGTCCTGGCGTCGAACATCGTCACCACGATGCCCGACAGCGACAGCTTGGGGTTCAGACGCTCGTGCACCTTCTCCACCGTGTCGTTGAGCAGCGCGAGCCCGCGGAGGCTGAAGTACTCGCACTCCATCGGGATGATCACGCCCTCGGCGCAGGCCAGCGCGTTGACGGTGAGCAGGCCGAGAGAAGGCTGGCAGTCGATCAGGATGTAGTCGTAGCGGTCGAGCACCGGGTACAACACCCGCCCGAGCGTCTGCTCGCGGCCCACCTCGGTGACCAGCTGGATCTCGGCGGCGGACAGGTCGATGTTGCTGGGCAGCAGGTCCAGGTTCTCCACCCGGGTGCGCATCAGCACCTCGTCGATCGAGACCCTCGGCTCGACGAGCAGGTTGTGCACCGTCAGTTCGAGGTCGTGATGTGCGACGCCGAGGCCTGCGGACAGCGCTCCCTGCGGGTCGAGATCGACGAGCAGCACGCGGCGGCCGCACTCGGCAAGCGCTGCGCCCAGGTTGATCGTGGAGGTCGTCTTGCCGACGCCGCCCTTCTGGTTGCACATCGCGATGATCTGGGCGGGGCCGTGAGTGGTCACCGGCGTGGGATCGGGCACCTCGCGAAGTGGGCGGCCGGTCGGGCCGAGCGCCGCCTCGGCGGGTGCGGCACCGTTTCCCTCGGTGCGGTCGGTTTGTTGACGGGTAGGCGGTTCCGGCTTCCGGGTGTAGAAGTAGGCACCCGAACGCTCAGACTCCGCCGCTGGCGGCTGCGGTGTCACCACGGTCTGCTGCTCCCCTGTCTGTCGTCCCTGATGGACAAACGCTACCGCTTGGCGGGCGGCGTTCGGTCAACGGACACGCGGGGCACGGCTACGGGCTCGATCATGCAGGGCCCCGAGCAGCCGCGATGGGCATCGCGGCCCGGCTCACCCGCCGGTGGCGTCCTCGGTCGCGCCGGGTTCTCCCGACCCGGATCGACGCGATGCGCGCGCCAGCACCTGCGGGCCGGTGACGAGCGCCCGCCGCCACGGAGCGACGCCGTCGATCTCGATCTCGATCGACAGGCTAAGGACGGTCCGGATCAGCACGATCATCCCGAGCACGGCGACATCCGTCAGCGAGGGCACGGACGTGACGGTCTTGACGATGTCCGCGGCGACGAGCAGCTCCAGCCCGAGCAGAATCGCTCCGCCCAGCGACTCCCGCAGGCTCTTGAACGCCCGACCGCCGTCGCCGGTCCGCTTCCACGTTCGCGCGGCGAGCACGAAGGCGAAGGCGAATCCCACCACCATCGACAGGACACCGAGCACCTCGAACCATTCCGTCACCAGTTCGAAGAATCGGACCGTATCCATTCACTCCCCCTTCACAACGCCCGCGGATGCGCGCCGGCCCAGACCTCGCGCAGCGCCCCCACGGTCACGAGGGTGTAGATCTGCGTCGTCGTCACCGATGCGTGCCCGAGCAGCTCCTGCACCACCCGGATGTCGGCGCCGCCGTCGAGCAGGTGGGTCGCGAACGAGTGCCGGAGCGTGTGCGGGGAAACCCCTTCGGCGATCCCGATCCGATCGGCCGCGCTGCGCAGCACCTGCCACGCGCTCTGCCTGGAAAGTCGCCCGCCCCGGATGTTCAGGAACACGGCGGGTCCGCCGCGTACCGCGTGCGCCGCGCGCCCACGCACCAGGTACGCCTCGAGGGCGGCGATCGCGGGCCTGCCGATCGGCACCACCCGCTCCTTGCCGCCCTTGCCTCGCAGCAGCACGGCGCGGTCGACCGCGTCGACGTCGTCGATGTCAAGCCCGACCGCCTCCGAGATGCGGGCGCCCGTGGAGTAGAGGAGCTCCAGCAGCGCCCGATCGCGCAGGGCCCGCGGCTGATCGGCCGCGTCGGGGCCGCCGGTGGCCTCGAGCAACGCCAGCACCTGATCCACCGGCAGCGACTTCGGCAGCTGCTGGCCGGGCGCGTGCGGCTTGACCTCACGCGCGACGTCCACGGCCGTGATGCCCTCGGCGGTCGCGAACTTGTGCAGCCCGCGGACCGCGATCAGTGCCCGCGCGGTCGAGCTCGGGGCCAGCGGCGGTAGCTCCGCCACCGGGTCGCCCTTGCGCAGCGCGACGACGAACCCGCTGATCTCGCGTTCCCGCACCGTGACCAGGTCATCGATACCCCGATCCGCCAGGTACCGCTGGTAGCGGATCAGGTCACGCCGATAGGAACTGAGGGTGTTCGCCGCCACCCCGCGTTCGACCGCAAGATGGTCGAGGTACGTCTCCACCTGGTCGGCGAGCACGCCTAAGCCCCGTCGATGTTCGCTCCGCCGGCTCCGCTCGAGCCGTCGATGTTCGCTCCGCCGGCTCCGCTCGAGCCGTCGATGTTCGCTCCGCCGGCTCCGCTCTGGCCGCCGTGCCTGCGCCGCGACATCGCGACCGGACGATCGAGCCAGTCCGAATCCGCCGGCCGCCCCGTCACATCCGAGCCGCCGTCGCGGGCCCTGGCGGCGGCGAGCGCGAGGATCCCGGACAGCGCCGTCGCGTTCACGATCTCCCCCGACAGCGCCCGGCCGACCGCCTCGTCGACCGGCACCCGATCGACCTCGAGGTCGGCCTCCTCGTCGGTCGGGGTCGGCTGATGCACGTCGGTGAGCCCGGTCGCGAGGTACACCCGCACCACCTCGTCGGTGAAGCCCGGCGAGACCGCGACGTCCACCAGCACCGACCACCGCTCGGCGGCGAGGCCCGTCTCCTCGGCCAGCTCGCGCCGCGCCGCATCGACGGGATCCTCGTCCGCCTCGTCGAGCAGCCCGGCGGGCAGCTCCCACACCCGCCTGCCCAGCGGGTGCCGATACTGGTTGATGAGGATCAGCCGGTCCCGCTCGTCGACGGCCACTACGGCGACCGCGCCGTAGTGCTCGACGACCTCGCGGTCCGCCGCGCGGCCGCCGGGCATGGCCACCCGGTCGACCCGCAGCGTGATGATGCCGCCCTCGTACACGGTTCGCGTGTCGAGGGTTTCGAACTCGTGCTCTCCCGGCCTGCTCATCGTGTACCGGTGGGTCAGCGCACGATCGGCGAGTCGACCGACTCGACGTCGTCCTCCGCGGACCCGAGAGCGTCCTCGGGGTGCACGTCCACCTCGAGCCGCTCGGCGGCCTTGTACTTCAGCGCCGCGCCGATGAAGGCCGCGAACAGCGGGTGCGGCCGGGTCGGACGGCTCTTGAGCTCCGGGTGTGCCTGCGTCGCAACGAAGAACGGATGCTTGTCCGCGGGCAGCTCGACGAACTCGACGAGGTGTCCGTCCGGCGAGGTGCCGCTGAACTTCAAGCCGCTCTTCGCGATCCGGTCCCGGTACGCGTTGTTGACCTCGTAGCGGTGCCGGTGGCGCTCGGAGACGTTCTCGGAGCCGTACGCCCGCGCGACGACCGAACCCTTCTCCAGGACCGCCGGGTAGGCACCGAGCCGCATGGTTCCACCGAGATCGGCCTCACCCGCGACGATCTCCTCCTGATCGGCCATCGTGGAGATCACGGGATGCTTGGTGTCCGGCTCGAACTCCGCGGAGTTCGCGTCGTCGAGGCCAACCGAACGGGCGGCCTCGATGACCACGGCCTGCAGTCCGAGGCACAGACCGAGCAGCGGGATCCCGCGGGTGCGGGCGAACCGGATCGCTCCGAGCTTGCCCTCGATGCCACGGATACCGAATCCACCTGGGATCAGCACCGCGTCGACCTCGCCGAGCTTCTCCTGCGCCCCTGCCTCGGTCTCGCAGGCGTCGGAGGGCACCCAGTCGATCTCGACCTTGGCGCGGTGCGCGAACCCGCCCGCCCGCAGCGCCTCGGTCACCGAGAGGTACGCGTCCGGCAGGTCGACGTACTTGCCCACCAGCGCGATCCGAACCGACTCGCGCGGCTCGTGCACGCGCTTGAGCAGCGCGCCCCACACGGTCCAGTCGACGTCACGGAAGGGCAGGCCCAGCTTGCGCACGACGTAGGCGTCGAGACCCTCGCGGTGCAGCACCTTCGGGATGTCGTAGATGGACGGGGCGTCGGGCGTCGAGATGCAGGCGTCGACGTCGACGTCGCACATCAGCGCGATCTTCGACTTCAGCGGCTGCGGCACATCGCGGTCGCAGCGCAGGATCAGCGCGTCCGGCTGGATACCGATGTTCCGCAGCGCCGCCACCGAGTGCTGGGTCGGCTTCGTCTTGAGCTCACCGGAGGGGCCGAGGTACGGCACCAGCGAGACGTGCAGGAAGAAGACGTTGTCCCGGCCGATGTCGTGCCGGACCTGTCGTGCCGCCTCCAGGAAGGGCTGCGACTCGATGTCGCCGACGGTGCCACCGATCTCGGTGATCACCACGTCCGGGCTCTGGCCCTCCGCGTCCGGACCGCTCATGGCGAGGATCCGGCTCTTGATCTCATCGGTGATGTGCGGGATCACCTGGACCGTGTCGCCCAGATATTCGCCGCGCCGCTCCTTGGCGATGACCGACGAATAGACCTGGCCGGTGGTGACATTGGCGATCCCGGACAGATCCCGGTCCAGGAAGCGCTCGTAGTGCCCGACGTCCAGATCGGTCTCCGCGCCGTCCTCGGTGACGAACACCTCACCGTGCTGGAACGGGTTCATGGTGCCCGGATCGACGTTGAGATACGGGTCCAGTTTCTGCATGGTCACCCGCAACCCGCGGGCGGTGAGCAACTGCCCGAGGCTCGACGCCGTCAGACCCTTGCCGAGCGACGACGCAACGCCCCCGCTGACGAAGATGTGCTTGGTGGCGGTACGCGATTGACTGCGTGAAAGTGGCAAAAGAGCTCCCGTGACGACCTTGCAGGGCTTGGCTAATGGTAGAGCTGGGGCCTGCCGACCCACGGGACTTCACGGTAACACCAACGCGTCGGTTTATCCGCATGGCACGCCGCGAACCGCTGGTCATCGCCCCGTGGGCCGGACATTTGCTGTGACCTCAGCCGACCGGAGCGCCGACTGTGATCGCCGTCGCGTTCGGGCCGGTGCCGTAGCGGCCTGCCTGCCCCGCGAGCTGTTCCTGGAGACCGAGGACGGTGGTGATGCGGCCCGCCTCCCTGTCCACGTTGTCGACGGTGGTCACGCCAGACGACAGCGCCGTGTCGGACCGGACCACGGCGATGGGACCGTTGCCCGCCGCCGCGCCGGGCCTGCCCGCCAGCACGGTGCCCGCGCCTCGGGAGTCCATCGCGCCTGCGAACCGCGCGATGATCGCGCCCCGGTTGCCGCCCTCGGACCCGTCAGGGGCCTTGCCTGACCCGGTGAGCACCAGCGCGAGCTGGGCGGGCTTGACCGTGCCGTTGTCGTAAGCGATGAAGCCACCGGAGCGGAGCGTCTCGAGCGCGAGCGCCAGCTCCTCGGGGGTGCTCTGCGGCTGTGCGTTCTGGGCGTTCAGCAGCAGCACCGAGCCGAGCAGATCGCCTGCCAGGCTGCCCTGGTCGACCGCACCTGTCCTGAGCTGGACCCCGGCCGGGATCACGTTGGTGATGGTGGTGCGCAGCTGATCGCCGTTGGCGGCGTCGACGAACGAATCGGTCAGCGAGACCCGGCCGGTCACGCTCCCGCCCGCCGCGCCGATCATCCTGGTGACACCCTCGAGATCGCCGGGGTCGGCGTCCGGCGAGGTCACCAGGATCACCGTGCGCTGCGCGAGGGCGTCGTGCACCACCCGGCCGGACACCGCCGCATCGAACCCGTCCGCGGAGTTGAGCTGCTGTTCGAGCTGGTTGTTCGTTTCCTGCAAGGCGTTGACCTGGCCCTGCAGCTCCGACTTGTCGTCGCGGAGACCGGACAACAGACCGCCGGAGAGGGTGCCCGAACCGAGCACCACCCCGACCGCCAACGCAAGGAAGATCGCCGCTATCGAGATAGCGTGTTGACGCATAGAGATCACGTGAACAGTCCCTGCACCCACGTCGCGAAGCTGTTCCAGGTCGCGATGGCCCAGTCGAGGGCCTCATCGCCGATGTTCGAGACGACCAGCGCGACGATCACCGCCGTCAGTGCGGCCAGCACGAGCAGCGCGATGGCGCCGCCCGAGACACGGCTGCGGTACAGCGTCGCGACCGCCTTCGCGTCGACCAGCTTGGGTCCGACCTTGAGCCTGGTCATGAAGGCCGCCGGGTTGCTCTCCCGTCGACCCCGATCGAAGAACTCGTCCAGCGAGACGGTGCTGCCGACGGTGACGATCAGCGAGGCGCCGTGATGGTCCGCGAGCAGCAGGGCCAGGTCAGCGGGTGCCCCTGAGGCCGGGAAGGTCATCGCCCCGATCCCGAGGTCCTGGATCCGTTCGAGGCCCTTCGCGTGCCCATCCGGGTCCGCGGGCAGGACGACCTCGGCACCGGACTTGAGGGTGGCGCTGCTGATGTCCTCCGGGTCGCCGACGATCAGATCCGGGCGGTAGCCGGCATCGGCCAACGCGTCCGCGCCTGCGCCGACGCCGATGAGGATCGGCGAGTACTCCTTGATGAACGGCTTGAGGTTCTTCAGATCGGCGACGTGGTCGGTTCCGTCGGCGACCACCACCACGTGCCGGTCCTGCAGGTCGACGTCGATGTCGGGCACCCCGACCCCGTCGATGAGCAGCGGACTCTCGGTCCTGATGAACTCGATGGTGTTGCCGGAGAAGGCCTCCAGGTGATCGACCAGTCCGGTCTTCGCCTCGATCATGAGGTCGGAGATCTCGGCCTCGCTCTGCTCGACGCCGTTGGCGAGCCTGCGCTCACCGGCGTAGACGCCGCCTTCGTTGAGGCGGACCTTGGCCCCGTCCTTGACCTTCTTGAAGACCTCGTCGCCGACGGAATCGATCAGCGTGATCCCGTTGGCGACGATGACTTCGGGTCCGAGGTTGGGGTAGCGGCCGGAAATGGACGGTGACACGTTGACGACCGCGAGCACCCCGGCCTCCACCAACGCGTCGGCGGTGATCCGATCCAGATCCAGTTCGTCGAGGACCACGATGTCGCCTGGGCCGACGCGACGCAACAGCTTCGTCGTGTCTCGGTCGACCCGGGCGATGCCGCTGATCCCCGGCAACGATTCGGTGTTTCGTGACAACAGGGACGGCATTTTCATGCCATCGATGATGACCCCGTCGGGGCCCGGACCAGCGGAGGCGCGCCGAACGGGCCTGACAGGAGGACAAAAAGCGGCGACGTGCGACCGAAGCGATCGGGGGTGGACCCCGCGCTTATTCGGTGCGCGCGGCCTTCGCCGTCGCCAACAACTCCTCGGCGTGTGCGCGACCGGTCTGGGTGTTGTCGAGACCCGCGAGCATCCGGGCCAGCTCGACCACGCGCTCCTCCTCCGTCAGGGTCCGTACCCCGCTGTCGGCGCCCTTGCGGCCGTCGACCTTGTCCACGACCAGGTGGGTGTCGGCGAACGCGGCCACCTGCGGCAGGTGCGTCACCACGATCACCTGGTGGGTACGCGCCAGGCGCGCCAGGCGCCTGCCGATCTCCACCGCGGCGCGACCGCCAACGCCTGCATCGACCTCGTCGAACACCATCGTCGCGCTGCCCTCGGCGCCGGCGAGCACCACCTCGAGGGCGAGCATCACCCGCGACAGCTCGCCGCCCGAGGCGCTCTTGCTGATCGGGAGGGCCTGCGCCCCGCTGTGCGCGGCGAGCCGGAACTCCACCTCGTCGACTCCCGCGGACCCGGCGTGCAGCTCGCGACCGTCCACCGTCAGCGGCGCGGCGTCCTGGGCGCCTGCCACCAGCAATTGCACGGTGACCTCCAGCCGGGCCTTGCCCATCGCGAGACCGCCGAGCTCGGTGGTCACCGCCTTGCCGAGCTTGACCGCACACTTCGTCCTGGCCTGGCTCAGTGCTGTGGCGGCGACGGCAACCGCGGCCGCACAGTCGTCCACCCTGGCCGCCAGCGCCGCCAGCGCCTCGGCGGAGACGTCGATCTTGGACAGCCGCTCGCGGGCCTGGTCGGCCCAGGCCAGCACCCCGTCGACGTCGGCCGCATACTTCCTGGTCAGCGTCTTCAGCTCGGCCTGCCGGTTCAGCAGGGTGTCGAGCGCACCCGGATCCGACGGCAGGTCCGCCAGGTAGCCGGTGAGGTCGGACGAGACGTCCGTGACGACCGCGATGGCCTCGGCCAGTCGCGGGCCGAGCGCGGTCAGCGCCGGGTCGTCGGAGGACTCGATCCGGGTGCGCGCCTCCCCCAGCAGGTCCAGCGCACCAACGCCGTCGCCGCCGCCGCCGTCGATGCCGTCGGCCTCGGCCGCCCCGCCGAGCATGGCGACCTGCGCATCGGCCGCCGCCGACCGCAGCGAATCGAGGTCGCTCAGGCGCCGGACGTCGGCGACGATCGACAGGTCCTCGCCCGGTTGGGGCGCCACCGCGTTGATCTCGTTGAGCCCGAACTCGAGCCGGTCGACCTCCTGCGCCAACTCCCTGCTGCTGCGGGTGCGCTCGGCGAGCTCGTCGCGGGCCTCGATCCACTCCGCGCGCAGGGACCGGTACTTGTCGAGCAGGGACCCGATCGGTGCGCCGCCAAACTCGTCGAGGGCCTGACGCTGCTGATCGGGGCGCTGCAGCCGGAGCTGGTCGTTCTGGCCGTGCACCGTCAGGAGTGGCCCGGTCAGCTCGGACAGGGCCCCTGCAGGCACGCTCCGTCCACCCAGGTGGGCACGGGAGCGGCCGTCGCTGCTTACGGTGCGCAGCGCGATGATCGTGCCGTCCTCGTCCCGCTCGGCGCCGGTCGACTCGAGCAACCGGTCCACCTCGGAGACCACCCTGGCCGACGCGTTGGCGGTGGAGAACCTGCCCTCCACCACGGCGCGGTCGGCGCCGAGCCGCACCCGGCCCGCGTCGGCGCGGGCACCGCTGAGCAGGTGCAGGCTGGTGACCACCATCGTCTTGCCCGCACCGGTCTCACCGGTGAGGACCGTCAGCCCCTCGTGGAACTGCGCCGCCGCCTTCGAGATGACACCGAGACCGTCGATCCGGATTTCAGCGAGCACTGGTGTTGCCCCCTTCGCCGTCGGCCCTTCGTCCCCGCCAACCCTTGACCGGGAGCTCGAACTTGCGCACCATCCGGTCCGCAAACGGTGCCGAGTCGAGCCGGATCCACTTCACCGGCTCCCGGCCCCGGACCACCTCCACCCGGCCGCCCGCCGGAAGGTTCATGGTGCGGCTGCCGTCGCAGAAGACCAGCCCGTTGTGGCCCCCGGCGAAGGTCTCGACCGCGATCAGCGATTCGGGGCTCGTCACCAGCGGCCGCGCGAACAACGCGTGCGCATTGCTCGGGATCACCAGCAGCGCCTCGAGTTCCGGCCACACCACCGGCCCGCCCGCGGAGAACGCGTATGCGGTCGACCCGGTCGGCGTCGCGACGAGCACGCCGTCGCAGCCGAACGACGAAACGGGGCGGCCGTCCACCTCGAGGACCACCTCGAGCACGCCGAGCCGGGACACGTTCTCGATGCTGGCCTCGTTCAGCGCCCACCCGCGGTCGATGATCTCGTCGTCCACCCGGACGATCACGTCGAGCGTCATCCGGTGCTCCACGCGGTACTCACGCCGGACCACCATCGCGAGGGCCTCCTCGAGATGCTCCGCCTCGGTCTCGGCGAGGAACCCGATCCGGCCGAGATTGATGCCGAGCACCGGAATCGAAGCGGCCCTTGCCAGTTCGGCTCCCCGCAGGAACGTGCCGTCGCCGCCGAGGACCAGCACAAGCTCGCAGCCGACAGCGGCCGACGGACCCGGCTCGACGACGCGCAACGCGAGGTCGGGCAGGCGGAAGGAGTCGTGGTCGTGCGCAGCGGTGGGATCCGTCTGGTCGGCCTCGGTCGCCAGCACCCGCAATCCGACGCCGGCCTTCTCGAGGATCTTCGCCACCCGCAGCGCGGTGGCGGTGATCTCGGCCCTGCCGGTGTGGGCGACGACCAGGATCTCGCGGCTCGGCGACGGCGTCGCCGGTTCCGGGTTCACTGGGGCCCCTCCTGTACTGCTCGCTCGATGACCTCGCGCATCGAATCCACCCCTGGTTCGGCCTGCTTCCTCAGCCACAAGAAGTATTCGACGTTGCCCGAGGGACCGGGCAGGGGGCTGGCGACCGCACCGAGGGTCCGGAGCCCGAGCGCGTCCGCGGCTTCTGCCACCTCGACGACGGCCTCGATCCGGAGGGCGGGGTCACGCACGACGCCGCCGGATCCGACCCGATCCTTGCCCACCTCGAACTGCGGTTTCACCATCGGCACCAGGTCGGCGCCGTCGGCGGTGCAGCGGACGAACGCGGGTAGGACGAGCTTGAGCGAGATGAACGACAGGTCCGCGACCACCACCTCGACCGGTCCCCCGGTCTGCTCGGGCTCCAGCGAACGCACGTTGGTCCGGTCCACGACGGTGACGCGGTCGTCGGACTGCAGTCGCCACACCAACTGCCCGTACCCGACGTCGACGGCGACCACCTCACGGGCGCCGCGACTGAGCAGGACATCGGTGAATCCGCCGGTGGAGGCACCGGCGTCGAGGCACCGCTTGCCGTCGACGGAGAGCCCGGATGGTTCGAATGCCTCGAGCGCCCCGAGAATCTTGTGTGCGCCGCGCGACGCCCACGAGACCTCGTCGACCTCTTCGGTCACCAGCAGTGGGGTGCCCGCCTCGACCGCGGTCGCGGCCTTGACCGCGACGGTCCCCGCGATCAGGACACGGCCGGCCCCGATCAGCTGGGCTGCGTGTTCTCTTGATCGGGCCAATCCCCGCCGAACCAGCTCGGCGTCGACCCGTGCGCGCCGAGCCACCTCAGATCTTGTCCACTGTGGCGAGCGCGTGCACCAGGACCTCGTGCGCCTGCTCGAGGAGCTGGGCCTGTCCCGGGATCCGGCCGTGACCGGTCGCATCGTCGTCCGCTGGCCCCACCGAGTCCAGGCGCGCCAGGAGCACGTCGACCTCGGCGTGGATACGGTCGGGGTCGACGGTGGTCTGTGGTCCGGGAAGGTGCTGCCCGGGGCGTGGCATTGGCGTACTCATCGGGGCCAACGCTAGCCGATTCGAGGCCCGCACGCCCACACCGCGACACGGCGAAAACCCGCCCGCGGCGTCGCTTGCCGGATCAACCGACGAGGTCCGCCACGGCCGCTGCGGAGACCGGATCCCCGGCCATGAGGCCGTCGAACTCCGGCCCGGCCCAGACCGCGTCCAGCACCGACCGAACCACGTCGAGAGTGTCCGGGCTGAAGGCAGCATCGCAGGTCACGACCAGGTCGGAGCCCTCGCGCCGCACGCTCACCCCCGGATGCGGGCGGATGCTCAGCCGCTCGGCCGGTAGATCGAGCTCGGCCAGCCGGGACGCCAGATAGGTGGGTCGGTACGACTCGGGCGCGCGCAGCAGGTCCGCGACGGTACTGACGCCACTGAGCACCAGCAGCGAGTCCACACCGACGGCGTTCGCACCCGCGATGTCCGTGTCGATCCGGTCGCCGACCACCAACGGTCGCTCGGAACCGCTGCGCCGCAGGGCATCGTCCATCAACGGACGGGCCGGCTTGCCCGCGACCAGCGGCTCGCGGCCCGTCGCCGCCCGCACGGCCGCCACCATCGCGCCGTTGCCAGGGCACAGCCCGCGTTCGGTTGGCAGCGTGGTGTCGACGTTCGAGGCCACCCAGAGCGCTCCAGCGCGGATCGCCAGCGTGGCCTCCGCGAGGATCGCCCAGCCGGTCTCCGTGGAGTGCCCCTGAACAACGGCCACCGGGTTCTCGTCGAACCTCCTGACGGGCTTCAGCCCGACCAGACGAACCTCCTCGGCGAGCGCCTCGGTGCCGATGACCAGGACGGACGAACCCGGCTCGAGTCCCTCCGCGAGCAACCGAGCGGCGGATTGGGAACTCGTCACCACCTCCGATTCGGCGGTGGGAAAACCGAGCTCACGCAGGTGCTGCGCGACCGCGAGCGGGCTGCGGCTCGCGTTGTTCGTCACGTAGAACAGTCGTGCCGACCCGCCGACGAGCGCCTCCCTGGCCCCCGGAATCGCGTGTGCACCCTGGTACACGGTTCCGTCGAGGTCCAGCAGCAACACATCGTGCAGGTCGCGCAGTGACGGCGGGGTCCCCACCGTCACTGGTCGCCGGAGAGTTCGGCCACCCGATCCTCTGCGTCCGTGTCGCCGTCGTGATCGGCGGCAGCGGAGTTGAGGAACCACTTGAGGCCGTCCTCGATGCGGCCCGCCGCCACCAGGGCGTCGGCGTACGCGTAGAACAGGCGGGCCGCGGTCGGGCCATCCTTGGCGGCATCGAGTTCCGGCGTCTGCAGGGTCACCACGGCCTGATCGAACTGGCCGAGATCCATCCGGGCACCGGCGACCACGATGCGGAGCTCCGTCGCCTCGTCGCCGGTCAGGGTCCTGGCCTCGTCGCTGCGGCCGAGCTCGATCGCCCGCTCGGGTCGGCCGAGACCGCGTTCGCAGTCGGCCATGACGGCGAGCAGACCGGGTCCGCCTGCCATCCGTCGTGCGGCACGCAGCTCGGAGAGGGCCTCGGCCCACTCGCCCGCGTGATACGCGGTGATGCCCGCGGTCTCCCGAACGACCGCGACGCGGCCTGCCCGCTGCCGGGCGGCACGCGCATGGGCCAGGGCGAGGCGCGGGTCGTCGTCGATCAGCTTGCCTGCCATCACCAGGTGACGGGCCACCGCATTGGCGTTCGACTTGTCGAGGCTGAGCAGGTCCCGACGAACGGCCGGGTCGAGCTCGCCCGCCTGGACGTCTTCGGGCAGATCCGGTTCTTCCGGTCGCGGGGCGCGTCGCTCGGCGTGCGCTCCACCGTCGCGCGGGGGCGGACCGAAGCTGCCCTCTCCGCCGCGACGCCTCGGCGGACCGTCGCCGCGCCGATCCGGACGGCCTCCGCCGCTGCCGCCGCGGGCTCCGCCGCCGGTGTTGCCGCGGGGGCCATCGCCTCTCCCGCCGCGGGGGCCGCCGGCGCCTGCGCCACGGTTGTCCCCCGACCGACTGCGGTCAGGACCGCCGCTCCCATACGAACGACGGCCTTCGTTGTTGTCCGACACAGCATCTCCTTTCAGACAACACACGCTATGCAGAAAAAACACGAAAGGGGACCCAGTATATT
The DNA here is from genome assembly GCF_053607505.1 of Rhodococcus sp. NPDC055112. Taxonomy (NCBI): domain Bacteria; kingdom Bacillati; phylum Actinomycetota; class Actinomycetes; order Mycobacteriales; family Nocardiaceae; genus Rhodococcus; species Rhodococcus sp. NPDC055112. The sequence goes on along the minus strand of NZ_JBSGTR010000004.1, from coordinate 321 downwards.
GGGTCCCCTTTCGGTAACGGATGTTCGGCGGTGTCCTACTCTCCCACACCCTGTCGAGTGCAGTACCATCGGCGCTGGAGGGCTTAGCTTCCGGGTTCGGAATGGGGCCGGGCGTTTCCCCTCCGCTATGGCCGCCGTAACTCTATGAAACTGTCACACATTCAATTCCCCCGCCCGAACCACCCGTCGAGATGAATCTCGTGGGTGTTGGGGGTGAATGGTATCTGTGTGTTGTTTCAGATACCGCACAGTGGACGCGTAGCTTCTTTGTGGTAAGTCCTCGGCCTATTAGTACCAGTCACCTGCACACGTTACCGTGCT